>JAJFUH010000185.1 GCA_021372535.1 bacterium | reverse complement strand
CAAGGTGATAATTATGAACGAAAACAGGCGTACATTTTTTAAAGATGCAATTATTGGGACCACAGGTTTGACTTTAGGCTCTCTGGCTTTGGGAGGTTGTTCATCCACATTGACAAAATCAAAGGAAAAAGGTCAAAACCAGAACATACAAGAGTACCAGGATATAGATTCGTCATCGGGTAGTAAGATTAGTGCTCAGGGAGAACGCATGAATGTTGTGTTACCGATGAAATCCCTATTAGTTTTGGTTTCATATCATCATAAAAATACTGAGAAAATCGCTAACGTCTTTGCAAAAGTTCTTGATGCACAAATAAAAACTCCACAACAAATTAATATTGAAGAACTTCAGGAGTATGGTTTAATAGGATTTGGCTCAGGGATATATGATCAAAAACACCATAAATATCTGCTTGACCTTGCCGATAAACTACCACAAGTCACCAACAGGAAAGTTTTCATTTTCTCAACCAGTGGAGTTTCAAGAAAATTCGCACTCAAACATCCGGAAACTATCGATGATCCTCACAAGGTGCTCAGGGAAAAACTGCCATCTAAAGGTTATATGATAGTTGATGAATTTAATTGCGCAGGGTGGGACACTAATAGCTTTCTTAAACTGATTGGGGGAATCAATAAGGGTAAACCGAATGCTGAAGACCTTAAAAATGCGGAAGAGTTTGCTCAGAACCTGATGCTGAATGTGTAAGGCCGGAAGCAATGGAGTTCACAGTCATATTCAATTCAATTCAATTCAATGAAATTTATTAATATCGTTCATAATATGGAGATAATTAATGAAGAGTTTACAGAAGATAGGCGGCATTGCCGCGCTGTACGAGGCAGCAGCTTACATAGTGGGTATGATAGGTTTTCTCAGCGTAGTGGACGTTTCTGGTGTAGCTGACCCTGTCAAGAAGGTGGCTTTAATGGCGGACAACCTGGCTTTCCTGTACATACTGCACCTGATTGTCTATGTTGTATGGGGTATCTTTATGGTTGTCCTGTCGTTATCGCTTTACGAGCGGTTGAAAGCCGGCTCACCAGCAATAGCACAGACAGCGACCGTCTTCGGGATATTCTGGGGCTGCGTGATCATTATTAGCGGTATGATCCACAACATTGGCATGCAAAATGTCGTCGATCTCTATGGTAAAGACCCGACTCAAGCGGGGACGGTCTGGTTGACGATTGACTCTGTGTTGGGAGGATTAGCCGGCAGTAATGAAGCTATAGGAGGTATATGGATTATACTGTTAAGTTGGGCAGCTTTGCAGACAGGAGAACTTTCCAGGATACTGAACTACCTTGGCGTAGTGGTCGGTTTAGCGGGCATCATCTCGATTGTCCCGGCTCTCGCCGAGCTGTTTATTTACATTTTTGCGTTGGGTCAGATTGTGTGGTTCATTTGGCTGGGGATCTCAATGCTGCGCAGCAGCAAAAGCGCGGCGGCATAAAATCATTTTCTACTTCAAGACTCAATGGCGAGTCGGAGTAAAGGAGACGCGCTATCTTTCGGGCGATACCTTCGGCAGGATCGATGTACGCATTCTTCCGAGCCTGTCAGGAATCGATTCATGGCACTATCGCAAGTGATATATCCGGGAAACGCGTTCGAAAGAGGCATATCTCTGGAGCCATGATCGGGGTAGTACCGGGCATCTCGTCAGCGCGATGAAAAAAGAGGAATACAGGGATATTAATCATATGGATGATAAAAGGCTGCAAGATCATAGTGATCTGATTCTGACCGGCGAGCGGGGAAAACGAGCCGGGGCCGCAACCGAAGAAACGTAGCAGACAATCGATGTTCACTATGTATGTTCATACGATATTGAACGCAAAACGTAGCAGAAACAATTAAGGCGTTTATAGTTAAAATGATATAAACGCCTTATTTTATTTGGCGGAGGGCCAGAGACTCGAACTCTGAAGGGTGATTAGCCCGGCGGATTTCAAGTCCGCTGCCTTGCCAATTAGACTAGCCCTCCGCTCACTGTCGTGCGTTGGTCGATAATATGCACAATGTACGGTGAAAAATCAACTGATTCGTGGGATAACGGGGCCGTAAAAATCATGTATTCAGCGCTTCCCTCATGCGGCGGATGTTCTCCATGGCGCCGTGATCCCTGAAGATCGATGACCCCGCGACGAGGAAATTCACACCCGCTTTCACGAGCTTCGGAGCATTGACGAAGTCCACACCGCCGTCTACCGAGATATAGGGCGGCGTTTCGAGCTTCGATGCGGCCTCCGCGATACTGCTGACACGGCTGTAGGATTCCTCGATGAACGACTGCCCGCCGAATCCGGGAAACACCGACATCACGAGCAGGATATCCACATGGTCGAGGTAGGGTATCACCGCTTCGACCGGCGTATCGGGCTTGAGCGAGAGCCCGGGACAGACTCCGAGACCGTCGATGGCCGCGAGGGCATCAATCGCATTGTCGAGCACCTCGATATGGATGGTCAGGTAATCGCTCCCCGCCTTGGCGAAGGATTCGATCATGTCGAGCGGATTGTCGGCCATGAGATGAACATCGAGCGGAAGGTCGGTCAGATGGCGCACTGTTTTGACAATATCCGGCCCGAACGACAGGTTCGGCACAAAGTGATGATCCATGATATCGATGTGTATCGCATCGCATCCGCCGCGGACAGCGCGGGCGATTTCTTCTCCGAGACAACTGAGGTCTGCCGCAAGTATCGATGGCGCGATAAGTACTTTCATACGGTTCCGTTCGGTAATGTCCGCTTTAAAAGCGTGGTGAAAAACTCTGCATGTCTGAATTATGGCTGTCACTGGTCGGGACGAAGTACCGATCCCCGATTAATGATTCGGGGACATGCTTACATGCTGGCGAACCCCTAAAATCCACGATGTAATGTATGGTAGCACATTGATTATAAATAGCATATAGACTATTAAAGCCTGTGAATTTATAAACCCGTCGAAAAGCCCCGCGGTCACAACCGTTTTTCGGAAAAAGAATGGTGATGGCCGGAACAGCTTCACCTGGCCTCTCCAAAATCCATACTGAGTTGTATTGTAATGAATTGATTATAAATAACATAACACCCTTTGGAGCTTCTGATGTATAAACCCCATTGAAAAGCCCCGCGGTCACAACCGGTTTTCGGAAAAAGAATGGGTGCTGGCCGGAACAGCTTCACCTGGCCCCTCCAAAATCCATACTGAGTTGTATTGTAATGAATTGATTATAAATAACATAACACCCTTTGGAGCTT
>JAJFUH010000184.1 GCA_021372535.1 bacterium | reverse complement strand
GGACTCTGGTGCAGCAGGATATTATCAGCCTTAATGAAAAAATAGCCGCCGAAAGCGGCCAGGTCAGATCGCTCATCCATGAGGTCGGAAAAGTGATCGTCGGCCAGCAGAACATGGTGGAACGGCTGCTGATCGGACTTTTTACCGGTGGCCACATTTTGCTCGAGGGTGTCCCGGGTCTTGCGAAAACGCTGACGGTGAGCACGCTCGCGGCTTCGATACATGCCAATTTCCGGCGGATTCAGTTCACACCCGATCTTTTACCCGCCGATCTGGTGGGCACGCTCATCTTCAATCAGAAAACCGGCGAATTTATCCCTAAAAAAGGCCCGGTCTTCACCAATATCGTGCTTGCCGATGAAATAAACCGCGCCCCGGCAAAAGTACAGAGCGCCCTTCTCGAGTCGATGCAGGAACATCAGGTTACTATCGGCGACCATACCTATCCTCTTCCCGATCCGTTCCTCGTTCTCGCAACGCAGAATCCCATCGAGCAGGAAGGAACCTATCCGCTGCCCGAAGCTCAGGTGGACCGGTTCATGTTCAAGGTGCTCGTTGGGTATCCGTCCAAGGAAGAGGAGTTTCAGATTCTCGAATTGAACGCCTTCACTCCCAAAACCGAGGTCGGGCAGGTCATCAGTCTCGATCAGATACGGCATATTCGCGAGGTGATCAAAACCATCTATGTGGATGAAAAAGTAAAGCGTTACATTCTCGATATCGTCTTTGCGACGAGGAATCCGTCGGAAGCAGGCCTCAAAGAGCTTGCCACGCTTATCGATTACGGTGCATCCCCGAGGGCTTCCATATTTCTTGCGATTGCCGCGAAAGCCCATGCTTTCCTTCGCGGACGCGGTTATGTTATACCCGAGGACATCAAGGTCATTGGCCCGGATGTCATGCGCCACCGGATCATCCTGACCTACGAGGCCGAGGCTGAGCAAACCGGCACCGATGATATCATCAGGAAAGTCTTCGAGCATGTAAAGGTGCCATAATCCATGCTGCCGGAAGAAATTGCAAAAAAAGTCAAGGGGATAGAGCTTCGGACAAAACGTCTTGTCAACGATGTTTTCAGCGGGGAATACCATTCGGTCTTCAAGGGAACCGGTATTGAATTCGCCGAAGTTCGCGAATACGGTATCGGGGACGATATCCGTCTTATCGACTGGAATGTGACCGCCAGAACGGGACACCCCTATATCAGGACGTATAATGAAGAACGCGAGCTGACCGTTATACTCGTAGTGGATGTTTCCGGCAGCGGGCTGTTCGGAAGCAGGGGGTCCTCAAAGGAGGAGCTCGCCGCCGAGGTGTCGGCGGTTCTTGCCTTCAGCGCCATAAAAAACAACGACCGTGTCGGGCTCATCATGTTCACCGACAGGATAGAGCTTTATATTCCGCCGAAAAAAGGCGTCAAACATGTCCTCCGGGTTATCCGTGAGATACTCTATTTCAAACCCGAAGGTACAGGGACGAGCATCACAGCGGCGGTGGAACATGTGAACCGCATCCTGAAGCGAAAATCGATCGTATTCGTGATCTCGGATTTCCTCGACAGGGGATTCGAGTCGGCCATGAACGTTGCATCCCGGAAACACGACCTCATTGCTGTCACAATTACGGATGAGCGGGAGGAAATCATGAGCGATTCCGGGGTGGTCGCTTTCGAAGATGCGGAAACGGGGCGCATTCGCCTGATTGATACGTCTTCCCGGGCTCTCAGAAAGAATTACTGGCTCGCCGTACAGAAAAGGCAGAACGGCCTTATCGATTTTTTCAAGCGGGCGGGCATTGACAGGATCGACCTGAGAACCGGAAAAAGCTATGACGAGGAACTGATACGGTTTTTCAGAAAACGGATGCGGCAGTACCGTTAATAAAAAACCGTCCGATTATAAGCGTTGTGATATTTATTCCGGCCGACTTTTTCAGACCGGGATAATAATAAAGGAATACACAGGACCCGACAGTCATGAAAATGGAAACCGTTCTCACTGTTTCGCAGTCAAAGCGGCTTATTGCCCGCGGTGTCAAACGTCACCCGGCAGTCAAGACCGCGCTGAACAACGGAATCATCGGCATCTGCCGCGGCACAACCTGTTCTTACGTGGCCGAGGAATTTCTCGGGCATGAAGTTGAGAAGTTTGCCTATACAACGGGACTGACCCTGCCGCCGAAACCGTTTCCGGGTATTGTGAAATCCGAAACAATCATGCACGATGTATTGATCCGTCACGGAGAAATCCACCAGTCAGGCGAAACCGTCATCGAAGCGGCAAAAAACATGAAACCGGGCGATGTCATAATAAAAGGCGCCAACGCTCTTAACTATAAAAAGAATATCGCAGGCTGTCTCATCGGTCATCCAGTTGGCGGCACTGTCGGCGGATTCTGGGGGCCGCTTTACGGTATGAAAATCCGTCTGGTCATTCCGGTCGGCCTTGAAAAGGAGATATCATCTGATATTGTCGAAGTCTCTTCGCTCTGCATGGAGGAAAATCCCGGCAGTTCCCTCATGCCCATGACAGGCATCATTATCACGGAGATAGAAGCGATTAAGCTGCTGACCGGAGCGGAAGCTTTCCAGATCGCGGCAGGAGGCATTCGCGGCGCCGAGGGCTCGGTAAGGCTCCTTATCCATGGCAGCTCCGATGAAATTAAGGCTGCCAGATCGCTGTTCGACGAAATCCGTGAGGAACCGCCGTACTGACGATTACAGGTGATGGTAAGGGAGTGATCGGTCACGGCGACTGTATAAACAGTCCGATATGGTACGGAAAGAGTTGTATCCGGATTTGTCTGATGAAAATCCTCATAATCTGAAAGATTAAATTATCTGAAAATAGACTCCGTTTGAGAGGTAAAGGAGGATTACATTGATTGAAGTTGAAAATCTGACCAAATACTACGGGACAAAAATTGCTCTCGACAAGGTATCTTTCACGGTCAGAAAAGGCGAGGTGCTCGGTTTTCTCGGACCGAACGGTGCCGGCAAATCCACCGCTATGAAAATTATAACGTGCTATCTATCTCCGACAGAAGGCACGGTAAAAGTGGATGGCCTTGATGTGTTCGAAGATTCGCTCGAGGTCAGGAAACGCATAGGCTATCTTCCTGAAACACCCCCTCTTTACCTGGACATGAGTGTCAAAAACTACCTTGAATTCTGTGCAAAAATCAAGGGAGTATCCCTGAAAGCGCTCCGGAAGAGTGTCGATTCCGCTGTCGAGAGATGCGGATTGACTGAATATTATAACAGCCAGTGCAAAGCCCTTTCAAAGGGCTACCGGCAGAGGGTCGGGCTTGCACAGGCGATTGTCCATAATCCGCATGTACTCATTCTTGATGAACCGACTATCGGACTCGACCCGATACAGATTGTCGAAATCCGAAATCTCATCAAGAGCTTCGGAGGAGACCATACGGTCGTGCTGTCGACCCATATCCTTCCGGAAGTCGATATGACCTGCGAACGGGTGATTATCATCAATGACGGTGTCGTGGTAGCTGAGGATACAACGAAAAACCTCCGGGCAAATATCCCTCAGAAAGAACAGCTCTATGTTGAAGTCGGCGGAAAATCCCATCAGCTTCGGGCACAGCTCGAAAAAATAAAGGGCGTAAGCAGCGTTAAAGAGGAATTGAGCCCGAATGATACGGTCAAGTATACGATCGACCTTGAAGAAGGCGCCAATATCCGCGCCGAAATCGCAAAAACAGTGATTAATGAGAATCTCGACCTTTTGCAGCTCAAAGACATGTCAATGAGTCTCGAAGATATTTTTATCAGGGTTACGATGAACTGAATGGAGATGCCGTAATGCGAAACGCTCTTGCAGTATATACGAGGGAAATAAAAAGTTATTTCGTCTCGCCTATTTTTTACGTTATCGCCACTGTTTTCATGCTCGTCGTCGGTAATGTTTTCAAGGATAATTTTTTCAATTTTTCCACCGAGACCATGCAGCTCCTCCGGCGTGTGAGCAATTACGGCGGCGAGATTCCTATGAGAAACATCAACATGGTGGCAACAAACGTGTTCACTTTCATGAATTTTCTCTTTCTCCTCATCGTTCCCCTTCTGACGATGCGGCTGTATGCGGAAGAGAAAAAAACCGGCACCATGGAACTGCTGATGACCTCGCCGATAACAACGGCTCAGGTTCTGATCGGTAAATTCCTTTCATGCCTGACCATATACGTTCTGATGATGCTCCTGACCCTTGCCTTCATGATTATCATGATGATTCAGTCAAATGGCAAGCTCGACTGGGGACCGGTCCTCAGCTCCTACCTCGGGTCGCTTCTCCTGGGCTGCGCAATAATATCCATCGGTATGTTTTTCAGCTCGCTGACCGAAAATCAGATCGTTGCTGCCACGGTTTCGATCAGTTTTTTCATGGGCCTCTGGCTTCTGGTGTTTTCCGCGCGGTTTCTGGCCCCGCCGTTTAACGAACTGGTCAGGTATCTGTCTCTTTCGGAACATCTCGATTCGTTCGTCCAGGGGTTCATCGGTATAAAACACATTGCATACTACCTCTCGATGACCATCTTCTGGTTATTTCTGACCGGAATCAACGTTGAATCAGCACGATGGAGGCAATAATGCAAGGGAAAAGAACCAATGTTACAAAAGTAGCGCTCGAAAAACTCTTGAAACACGGACTCAGTCCGATTATTTTCGCCGTCGCACTCGCTCTCGGTCTTATCGCGGTCAATTATGTCATCGCGATAAAAACCCCGTATTTCGATGTCACAAAAAACAAGACTAATACCCTGTCGAAGCAGACGCAGAAATTTCTCAGCGAAATCAATTTCGACGTGTCCATAAAGGCTTTCTATACGAGCACCAGCCAGCGAAGGATCGGCGACATCCTTGACAAATACACCGCCGCCAGCAGCCATATCAAGGTTGAGCTCATAGACCCGCTCAAAAATCCCCTCGTTGCCGAGAAATACGATGTAAAGTTCCCGCAGACAATCATTTTTGAAGGGAAAAACAATATCACCAGGATCAACCCCCCGACAGTCAGGTACCAGCAGCACGGGGAGCGTGAGATCACCCTTGCCCTTTTCCGGCTCATGAACAATGAAAACAAAACCATCTATTTCTCGACAGGTCACGGGGAATTGAACATTTCGAATACCGAATACAATGGTCTCAGCACCATTAAAAAACGGCTCGAAGAACAGAATTATCTGATCGAAACCATAAATCTCCTCGAAGCAGAAAAAGTCCCCGATAACTGCACCCTGCTGATTATTCCGGGACCCACCGTTCCTTTTATCGAGGAAGAAGAACTCAAAATCAAACGATATGTCGATAATGAGGGCAGCATTCTTCTCATGGTCGCCCCGGGAGTTGAGACAAAGCTCGACCGTTTCGTGGCTTCTTACGGATTACTGTACGGCAACGACTTCATTTACGAAACATCGAAGAAACTGACAACCGATGCCGGCGGTCCCATCTATCCACTCTGCGAGGCAAAAGACAAGAGCGATGTCACCGCCCCGCTTGAAAACCAGACTTTCATGTTCCCGTATGTCAGAAGTATCAATACCATCGTGAAGCTGAAAGGTATCAATTATATCGACCTTATTGCTTCGAGCTCCGACAGCTGGGCAGAAACCGACATGGAATATGTCAGAAGAATGAAAATCGGCCAGAAACCTGTCAGGGATGAAAACGAAAGGAAAGGCCCGCTCACTGTGGTCGTGGCCACCGAACGTGAGTTCGATCTTCCCGATTCCCTCGCCACAAGGAATGCCAATACGTTCCAGGTCCGGTCGGCTTTTACCGGTAACGCCGCTTTTATCTCGAATGAGGTGCTGGGTGGATTCCCATCGAACCTTACTCTGTTCCTCAATCTTGTAAACTGGATGACTCGCAACGAAAAAGTAATCGAAATCACCCCTCACGCTCCCGTTTTTACACCTGTCGAGCTCCGGCCCGGAGAAAGAAGTATGCTGAACTGGCTCACTCTTGTTATATTTCCCGGAGCACTTCTCTCGATTGGATTGTATATATGGTATCGCAGACGTTGAATGGAGAACAAACATGAAACTGGTAAAAGCTCTTATTACTCTCATTATTGTTGTCGGATTGGGCATTTTCGTTTACTTCTATGTATACAAGGCTGAAGAAACCAGGAAAGTTCAAGAGGTTCAGGAACGCCGGCTCATCCGTTTCGATATGGACAAGATCAAAAAATTCACTCTCGCACGGCCTGAATCTTCCATCGTTTTTGAACGGAGCATCGGAAGGCTGTGGGATATTACCGCTCCTATCAAATCCGAGGCGGACGGCAAGCCTCTTTTCACCCTTTTCAGCTCGCTGAACCAGAGTGATATTCTCTACAATGTCGAAGATAAACCAAAAGACCTCAAGCCCTATGGCCTAGCCGCTCCTTCGTACTTCATGGCCATGGAGTACGATTCCGGCGATCCCGATACCCTCTATATCGGTAACGATACTCCAGACGGCACCATGACCTATGTCCGTTTCGCATCCGAAAAACGCGTTCTTGCGGTAACGAACCAGCTCACGGAAATACTGAAGCGTCCTGTCATTAAATTCCGGTCCCGAACGATTCTCAATATTCTTGCTGATGACATTACAGGCTTGGAAATAATGAGAGTTATTGACGGAAAAGAAGACAAGGTTCAGGTTGCTCATAACGGCGTAATGTGGGCAATGATCTATCCGTGGAATCTGCCCGCAGACCAGACAAACATGGAAGAGATAACCAAGAAGATTGCCGATTCATACAAAAAATCACTTGAAGAAGAACAGACGGGCGATTTATCCAAATACGGCCTCGATAAACCCTCGGTAGTATTGAACGTCACCTTGAAGTATGGCATGCCTGATAAAATGCTCCTCATCGGGAAACAGCTTACCGAAAAAGGCAAGCGGCATCTCTGGTATGCCAAGCGATTTGACAATGATCTCATCTTTACCGTGGAGAACAGCCTTCTTACGCTGCTCAACCGTCAGAGAACATGGTTCATCGAAAAACAGCCCATGAAATTCAACCGTAACGTTGTCGATAAAATCGTACTGGTTACGGCGGGTAACCCGATCACATTCATGAAGGATGCCCAGAGCAATTGGAGCGTCGTCTCGCCGGTCGACAAAAACATACAGCAGGAAACGATCAACGGTATCTTTGCAATCTCCCGTTTCATGCTGGTCAATGATATCTACACATTCGAACCGACACAGGAAGAATATGTAAAAACAGGGATCGATAAGCCGACATCGACTCTTTCCTTCTATCAGGGTGACGAGTTGATTGTCGAGGCCAGGTATGGTAAAACCTTTACGACCGATAATCCCAATACATACGTGCAAACAAGCTTATCTCCCATTATCTATATAACGAATTCAACAGTCAATGCCAGTATAAACCAGGCATTGGACGATGTTTTCGGAAATAAATAAATAAATAATGTAAATGAAACTGCATATACTGTACATTTATCTTTTCCTTTTATATTTTTCCGGAGGGGAGCAGGTTTCCGGTGCTCCCCTTACGGATACTGTATCCGTTGAAATTTCTCCATCAACCGCACAGATTACCATTGGCGATTCTCTTACAGTCTTCTGCGCCGTGACCGTCCCCGATGGCATTCAGGCGGGTGATCCTGTGCCCGCCGGCGATAAGCAGTTCGTCGACATCTCTCCGCAGTGGCATTCAACCGGGCTGTCCGCTCCGGGAAAACACCTCGAATATTACGGTTTTCTCATGTATGTATTTGCGCCCGACACGCTACGGGTCGGCCCTTTCACGGTGGACTATATAGAGTCTGACGGAACTCCGGGAAAAGCGGAATCGAACGTTCTCACCCTTATCGTCAAAGGAGTGGTGACGGTTCCGGATGCAGCGCCCAAACCCAACAGGGGGCCTTTCAGCATCGCATCGAAAGGAATGCCGCTCTGGCTTAAAATAATTCTGGTTGCAGTTGCTGCAGCCCTCATAGCGATTATTATCCGCCTGTTCCGCCGCAGAAAACGGGAAACTCCGATCGAAGTATGGAAACCAATCGACGAAATCGGAGAATTCGAGCATATCCGGTCGATGCATCTCCTCGAATCCGGGCAGATAAAGGAACTCTATTTCCTCACTTCCATGGCAATACGGGGATTCATTCACCGGAACATGGGATTTGAAGCACTCTACAGCACGACGGATGAGATTGTAATGCGGTTTGCCCGTAATTCCCATGAAGCTTCGGTTACCTCTGCATTCCGTGAAATTCTCGAAGAATCCGATATGGTCAAGTTCGCAAAGTACATCCCGCCGGTCGATAAATCCGCAACTCTCATCGACCGCGCTCTCGTACCGGTCAGGAATATGCTCGACTCCATCGCCCGCGAACAGGAACGCCTGGAGGCTGAGCAGAAAGCCGCAACGCCGCAGACTCCCGCCAAAAGTCTTCCCGTCCACCAGGGAGGGAAGTGATATGATGAGGTTTGCCCAGCCTTTATGGCTATTTCTTCTCATCGTGCCGCTCTATACCCTTTTCTCGTACTTCAGGAAAAAAGGTCGCGGCGAAGCCACGATCCTGTTTTCGGATGTCGGTGTATTCGACACAATCGGCACAGGCGCCGGTACATTCAAGCGGCTTTTTTCCCTTTTTATTGCCCATGCGGCGCTGATCGTCCTCATTTTCGCCATGGCACGGCCACAGTCCGGAACGACATTCCATACGAGAACCGCCCGAGGGATCGATATAATCCTCGCCATGGATATCTCATCGAGCATGGCCGCGATGGACTTTGATCCGCTCACACGCTTCGAGGCGTCAAAGAAGGTGGTCAATGAATTCATCGAGAACCGAATGAGCGACCGTATCGGAATCGTGGTGTTTTCGGCGCAGAGTTTCACCCTGTGCCCGCTGACGCTTGATTATGATATGCTCCGGGAGTTTCTCGATCGGGCGTGGGAATCGCGGATCGAAGATGGCACTGCCATCGGCTCGGCCATTGCAACCTCGGTGAACAGGCTTCGGACCTCCGATGCAAAAAGTAAAATAATCATCCTCCTTACCGATGGCATGAACAACCGTGGAAATATCGACCCGCTCACTGCGGCGCGGCTTGCGGAAACGATGAAAATCAAAATATACGCTATCGGCGTGGGAACCGAGGGAAAGGCGCTCTTTAAAATGAACGGCCGTCCTTACTGGACAGAGACCCATATAGACGAGGAGTCGCTCAGGGAGGTTGCGAAAATCACCGGCGGAAAATATTACCGCGCCAAAAATGAGCGGGAGCTCCAGGGTATATACGCCGAAATCAACAAGCTGGAAACAACGAAGATCGATTACAAGGAATGGGTGGAATACGATGAACGGTATGCGGGTCTGCTGAAAGCGGGATTCATCCTGCTTCTGCTCTCGTTCCTCCTCGACAGAACCATACTCAGGAGGCTTCCCTGACCATGGTTTTTCATAATCCCGAAGCATTCTGGCTTTTGATCGCGCTGCCGGCGCTCCTTCTCCTCGGCGCCGTGTTCGCCATGAAAAGAAACCGTGACCGGCAGTATTTCGCGAGCCCTGATCTTTATGGGGCGCTCTCACGCTCATTGAGCGTAACGAAAAAAAGAATACGGTCTGCTGCGTTCATGTTCGGCCTGTTCTTTCTTGTAATCGCCTGTACCGAACCCCGGTTTGGAACAAAAACCGAAATAGTTCGTAGAATGGGAACAGATGTGGTTATCGCTTTTGACACATCTTTTTCAATGCTCGCAGAGGATATAAAACCGAATAGAATCAAGCAGGCCCGGTTTGAAATACGCCGCCTTATCGACAATCTCGAAGGCGACCGTGTGGCGCTCGTCGCGTTTGCCGGAAAAGCGTTTGTCCAGTGCCCCCTGACAGGCGATTACAGCGCCGCAAAAACCCTGCTCGAATATATGGATGTGGGTATAATACCCGAATCCGGGACAAATGTGGGCGAGGCAATCGATGCTTCCCTCAACCTCCTAAAAAAGGGTTCCGAGGCGGGAAGTGAAAGTCAGATCATCATCCTTTTCACCGATGGCGAGGATCTCGAGGGTACGGGAGAAACGGGCGCTAAAAAAGCCGAATCGGCCGGTGTCCGTATCTTCACTGTCGGTATCGGTACATCGGGCGGCGAGCTCATACCGATCCGTGATGACAACGGTCAGATAGAGGAGTACAAGAAAGACCGTAAAGGGGATGTCGTGAAGACGAGCCTTGACGAGACGCTGCTCCGAAAGATTGCAGCGACGACTCACGGCATATATCTGAGAAGCGCAAACGGCGATGTCGATGTCCAGGCGATTATCGACCAGCTCGGACACATGAAGAAATCGGATATTCACGAACGCAAAATATCGCGGCTGAAAGAGCGGTATCAGATACCTCTCGGATGCTCGGTCTTTTTCCTTCTGATCTGGCTCGCGCTCGGAGAACGGCGCCGGGGCGTGGACTTTACCCGATGGAGAAAAACATCATGAGAATACCGATATATACAGTGCTGGCGTGCATGCTTTTTTATCCCGGTAACGGTTCCGCCGATCCTGCTTCCACCGCCAACAAACGCGGTATCGAAGCCTATAACAGGAAGGATTACGAAAAGAGCCTCGGGTATTTTAACGATGCCCTCGTCGAGCGGCCCGATACACCGAAACTGAACTTCAATCGCGGTACCGCTCTTTCGGCCCTCAACAAACCGGAAGAGGCGGTCAACGAGTTCCTGTCCGCGGCCCGGAAACTCGGTAACTCCGGAGAAACAGCCGCTGCATACTTCAATGCGGGCAACACGCTCATGGCCGCGAATAATTTTGAAGGCGCCATCGGGGAATACAAGAATGCGGTGAAGCTTGACCCATCCTCTCCGGATATCCGGCATAACCTTGAACTTGCCGTCCGGAAGCTGAATCAGCAGAAAGAGGAGCAGAAAAAGGATAAACAGCAGCAGAATAACGAAAAGCAGCAGAACGAAGATAAGAACAAGCAGAAGGAACAGGATAAAAAAGAACAGGAAAAACAGCAGGATAAAAGCAAAGAACAGCAGAACAAGTCACAGAGTCCGCAAGACGGCGAAAAAAAGGATCAGCAACAGCAGCCGTCACAGCAGCAGGATAACCAGGTGATGCCCATGACACCGGAAGAGGCGAAGCGCCTTCTCGACGCAATCAATAACGACGAAAAAAGAGCCCTTTCACAACGGTACACGCAGATGAAAACAGGCATAAGGCAGGGCGATGACTGGTAATATAAAACAGTTGACAGCATTGTGGGCGCTGCTTTTCATGGTATGCGTTCAGGCCGTGTACGGTGCGGATATCAGGATCAGTTCGGTCGTGAGTCCCACAAAAGTATCTGTTAACGACCGTCTGCAGCTCACCGTTACCGTCGAAGGTTCCGACGCCCGGAAAACCGGAACACCCGTGTTTAAAAGCATGCCTGATTTTTCCATTGCTGGCCCGTCGGTCATGGACAGCTTCTCATGGGTGAACGGGGTGACTTCCTATACCAAGACATATACATATTCCCTCATACCGAAGAAAACCGGGACGTTCGAGGTCGGCGCGGTCGCCGTTAGCGACGGTTCCAACAACTACAGCGCTCCCGCGACCAGGGTGGAAGTTGTCGGTACCCGCGTCGAGGAAACTCCGGTTCCCGAACAGACGGACGAGAATATTTTCATACGGACAGAGGTTGACAAGACACAGCCGTATGTGGGTGAACAGGTCACTCTTACCTTCGAACTCTACAACCGCCTGACCCTGTGGGGGGACACCGAGTACGAACCTCCTGCCACAACCGGTTTCTGGGCGGTCGAGCTTCCAAAAATCCCGCCCGCGACCAAGGTTGCCGGTAACAGGATGTTTCAGTACAATGCCATAAAAACGGCCCTTTTCCCGACAACATCGGGAGAGCTCACAATCGGTCCCGCATCGCTTTCATACAGTACGGGAGGTTTTTTTTCCAGCCAGCGCTCACAGGTTCTCAAATCCAAACCGATCACCCTCCGGGTGAAACCGCTCCCGGAACAGGGCAAACCGGACACGTTCACCGGGGCGGTCGGCAACTATGAAATCTCCATCTCGGCGGACAAAACGACTGTCAAGGCCAACGATGTTGTCACTGTCACCGTCACCGTCGCCGGAAGGGGTAACCTGGACCTCGTATCCGCTATTACACCCCCCGACCTGTCATCGTTCAAATCGTACGATCCCAAGGTTTCCAACTCCATCTCAAATTCGGGTTTTATAATCGGAGGCGGGAAAACATGGGAATACATTCTCATGCCTAAATTTCAGGGAAACATCTCCATCGAGCCGTTCAGCCTCTCCTTTTTCGATCCCGAGGACCATTCATACCATACGGTATCGACACAGGCAATCGCCCTTAAAGTTACACCCGGCAATCCCGAGGCCGCAGGCGCCGTATCCGGCGGCGATCAGCGTAATTCCATCGACAACATTGCCCGGGATATACGGTATATAAAACCGGACAAGGTCATTCTGAACAATACAAGAAAACAGCTTTACACAAACATGGTATTCTACTGTATTTATTTTCTGCCTTTTACATTTTTTGTCGCTGCGCTTGTCCTTAAAAAACGGCGGGATACCATCGAACGCAATACGGGGCTGAAACGGAGGCTCAAATCCTGGAAAAAAGCCCAGAAGAAGCTCGAAGAAGCCTCGCATAAAATGAATAAAGGAGAGACGGCAGCCTATTACGGCGCCCTGAGCGAAAGTATAACCGATTATATCGGCGACTGTTTGAATATCGACACGGGCTCGTTGACCACAGCCGCCCTTAATGAAATTCTCAGAAAAAACGCGGTCGATCCGGACATGGCCGAGCACATCGGAAAAACACTCGAGCTCTGCGACTTTTTCAGGTTCTCATCATCCGGTTCCGGACATGAAATGCAGCAGAAACTGCTGGAAGATACCCGTACCATCCTCGCCAGGCTGAGAGAAGTCATATGAGAAAGCACCTTTTGATCGTTCCGCTGCTGGTACTGTTATGGGTAATTAAACCGGCGAATGTTCCGGCTCTCAATGAAATGGAATCCGCATCGAAATACAACGAAGCGGGCTCACTCTATCGCGGGGGAAAATTCAAAGAGGCTCTCGACCTGTACGAACAGCTCATTGGAGAAGGAATCGTCAATCCCGATCTGTATTATAATGCCTCGAACGCCGCATATCGAAACGGTGCCCTCGGCAAGGCAATTCTGTACCTCAGGCGTTCGCTCAAACTTGCGCCCTCGGACGAAGATGCTCTCACCAATCTGGCGTTTCTCAACAGTATCAAACAGGATAAGGAGCCGGCGAACGATAATCCTGTCGTGGCGTTCATTACCGGTCATTACAATACCATCAATATCAATACCGCGGCGCTCTGGTCGGGGATTTCGTTTTTATTGGCAATGGTTTTCGCCACAACGATGCTTTTCCTCGGGAAGCTGAAACGTTTGACACTGATTGTTGTAAGCGCCCTCTGCGGTCTTGTGTTTTTTGTTTCGACAGGTATCCTCGTCGAAAAAATACATGAGCGCGATACAAAAGTGGAAGCGGTTATTATGGTTGACAATGCGAATGCGTATTCCGGTCCGGGTACGGATAATACCCATATCTTTACCGTTCATGAGGGTACAACGGTCACCCTTGAGCGCAGTCAGGACGAATGGAACCTCGTCCGGCTCATGAGCGGCGCCGGGGGATGGATAAAGGCAGAAACTATGGAGAGGATTTAAGACGATATTTCATTTAAGGAACCATAGCATTAACAATGTACGATTTTAGTTTTACGATTTAAAGAGGCCTTCCGGACTTAAAATCGCAAACCGTTCTCAGTAAAATGAACTACCTCGCAGCAAGCTACGAGGTATCAATACCAAAATAATGATAAGGAATCGAAGCAAGCTTCGGGGAATTAAACCCCAAGCGATTAAACATTTTGCGACAGACCGTGTGATTCACAGAATGTATCCTGTCCGGAACTCACCGGTTGTCAACGTTATTTCTTCTGTTCGGCTTTCTGCTGTGACTCCTGTTCTTTAATGCTCTTTTCCAGAATTTCGATACGTTTCTTCATCTCTTCGAGCATCATCTTCTGCGTTTCCAGCGATTGTTCCTGTTGACCCTGTCTCCTGTATACGTTTACATCCGGATTCCGATCCTTCGGTTCATCGCTCTTTATCGAAGATGACTCGTCTCCGCCTCTCCTTCGCGATAAGCCGGAGAACAAATCCCGTTTGAGCTTATCGTTGAAAATGACGAGCTTTACATACTGACGTTCATTGAGAAAAGCCTTGGTTTTTTTATGAAAGGCATCGCGTTCGGCTCTTATCGATTCATCCAGTTGATCGAGTTTTGCAATACTTTCTTTCAGGCTCTTGACCGAAACTGATTCATCATCGACATCCTTGATGATCTGCTCGGCGAGTTCCCTGTGCTCGTTGAAGAACTTGTCGCGCGCATTGTTATGCTCGATAAAAACCGGAAAGAATTTTGCCGCCGTTGCCTCATCAAGCCCGAGATAATCAACGAGATTCCACATGATCATAAGTCGTGATTTGGATCCCTTGTCATCGGGATCGAAAGGCGGCATAGTCATCTCACGCTCTGCTGCGGGAATAACGGGCTGATCATAACCTCGTTCAGGCGGTCCGGGTAACTCATGATGTTCCAGTGTATAAACTTTTTTCCCGGAATTCTTTCTCCTGGCATCATTATCGGCCCTGAGTACGGAGGATGTTACGGTACACAGGAATAGAAATATTATAAATAAGACATTCAAAAAGCGTTTCATGACAGACTCTCCTTTTAATTTGACGCCAGCATCGAGGCTAACTCATTATCATCCAGATTATCAATTATATCCTCCGGCGTAACATCAAAATAGTGCGTCGAAATGTATGTTTCATACATATTCTGTGTTTCGGTTTCGGACTGTTCAGTTACCAGTTCGCTGAGTTCATATGCATCGAGATACCGTGAAGCGACATAATTCCTGTAATCCGCCAGCGAATCATCGAATACTGCCTTCGTGGCCACAGAACGGTTTGAAGAACCGGGAAGAAGGCTGTATACAGCTATCCCGACTGTAATAATCACCAGCGCGGCAAAAGCGTAAACTCGCCTGTACAGCATACGTTTCTCTCTGTATTTCCTGATTTTAACCTCGACCATGGTAAGAATTTCAGGAGAAAATTCAGGTTCTCTCCCCGGGAAAGCATACTGAACCAGGCGGAGCATATTAACCTGTTCGTCGTATTCACGGCGGCATTCTTCACAATGTTCCAGATGGGTCCGCACCTTTTTTTCAACATCGGGCGGCAAAGAACCGTCATCAAGAAACGGAAGATATTCTTTTACTTTATCACATTCCATAATCGTCTCCGAATTGTCTGAGTGATACCTGAAGCTTCTTGACAGCCTGAAAATATGATGCCTTTACGGCTCCCTCGGTTATTCCCATAACCGTGGCAATCTCGCTGAATTTGAGGTTGTTAAGCTGCTTGAGCGTAAATGCCGTTCGCTGCCTGATCGGTAATTTTCCCAATGCCTCCGTAACAGCCTGCATAATCTCCCTCCGCTCGTATTCAATATCGGGAACAGGATCGTTTGAGGGTAACTCCAGATCAACTTCCTCATTATTAAACGAAAGGAACGATACTATCTTTTTCCTCCGCAGAAAGCTTATGCATAAATTATACAGAATCCTGTACAACCATGTGTAGAGCAATGAGTCTTCGCGAAATCCATGAAGGTTGACATATGCTTTCATAAATACATCCTGAACAACGTCCATCGCGTCCTGTTCATTCTGAAGCAGAACTTTCGCTGCCTGCATGAGACGCGGATAATGAAACTTCATGATTGCCGCAAATGCCTGTTCATCGCCCGCCTTGAAACGTTTCACATAATCCGAATCAGAGGCGGGAAAATCCACAGTCTTTTTCATAACGCTTTCAGTGGCAGGCATTGTATCTTTCGAACGCATGAAATTCTTTCACGTTTACTGTTATATTGACGCATCGTGTTTATAAAAAGTTTAACGGCAGTTTCAAGAAATGCCAAAGCAGCAATCGTCTCCATGATAACATTCTGTTATCCTTAGCCTTATATAATTATCGCACCGCACGCGGCTTTCCCATCATCGATACGCATGAAAATAATCGTAAAGATGCTACATGTTTTTGGAAAAAGTATCCTTCTCGAGGACAATGATGAGAACCTTGACAAGCTCGGGATCGAACTGTTTTCCCGAAGAGCGCATGACCTCAAGAATCGCTTCCTTGAGTGTCATCTGACGTTTGTAGGTATTGGAGGACCTCATGACTGTGAACGATTCCGCAAGATTGATAACCCGGGCCAGAAGGGGAATGGATTCTCCCGATCTGCCATAGGGATAGCCGCTTCCATCCCATGATTCATGGTGGTAGAGTATACACGGCACAACCGATTTCCACATGATTATGGGTTCGAGCAGCTTGGCGCCCTTGATGGTGTGCTGCTTCAGGTATTCTTTTTCACGATCGGTGATATTCCGTTTATTGAGCAGCGTGCAGGGCATTTCGAGTTTTCCGATATCATGGAGAAGAGCGCCATAGTAGAGATCGTTCATATCGTTTTCGGAAAGGCTCAGCGCACTCCCGATCTTATGACAGAGTTCGGCCACTTTCCACGAGTGACCATCCGCAAACATGTCCTTTTTTTCTATTGCCTTTACAAGAATATTGGTTGTCTGGATGTAAAAGTTATGCTGGGATTCGATCTTTTTAATCGTGCCGATAACCTTGGCGGCGCGGTCGGTAATATCGATGAGAATACGGAGATCCTCGCTGGTGAGTGTACGGTTATCCTTGGTGTTGATAACCTCCAGAACACCGATGATTTCGTTGTCGAGGTTCATGGGCACCGCAAGAATCTGCCTCGTGATAAAACCAGATTCCTCGTCTATTTTACCGGTAAACCGCTCATCTTTTTCGGTATCGTTGACAATCTGAGGCTTTCCATACAGTGCCACCCACCCCGCAATCCCCTCTCCCATCGGGACGCTCATCGTTTCAAGGCGTTCTTCCTTTTCTCCCGTTGCAACGACAAACTCGAGGACATTCTCACGGTCATTTTTCATCATGATACTCGCTGCCTCGCAATTCATTGATTCTGCCGCAAGATCGGTCAGCCTCTTGAGTATCATCTTTGAATCGATGGAAACATCGAGCGAAGAACTTATCCTGAGAAGATCGTTCATTTCTTTGTTTTCACGTTCCAGCTTCGAGAGGATATCCGTCGTCATACCCATGGGAACTGAAACCTGATACTTTTTCGCATTTTCAAGAAGAATGGGGATTCGGTGGATAATTTCGGTTCTGTTGAGCGGTTTTCGGAAAAAGTCGGTCGCGCCGGACCGGATAGCCTTCAGCATATCCTCCTGTTTCGGGCTCAATATGACCACAGGGATAGTACGATTATCGCTGATACTGTCCTGAAGAAGAACAAAACCGGGATACCGGGGAAAATCGACCGCCGCAAGCACGAGCTTGACAGCGCCGGAGCCGAGCTCCTCTATTCCGCTCTCCTTATCCGTAACGGAAATGACGGTCAGACCCGTAGTGTCAAATACGGATTTGAAGAGTTCGATGGAATCGGGGTCACGGTCGAAGAGAAGAACATGTCCGCCGGATGTTTCACTATCGTGATTATTCATATGTATAGATAATTTTAAGAAAAACCTGTAATTACGCTTTGTACAATATTACTTCATCCATTGATTCCTGTCAAGTGTTCTATACTGTACGGCCTCAGAAACATGGTGTACTTTGATTTCTTCCTCGCCGTCCAGATCGGCGATTGTCCGTGAAACCTTGAGAATACGGTGATATGCCCGGGCAGAGAAACCGAATGAATCTATCGAGCGCCGGAGAATTTTCTCGCCTTCGCTGTCTACGGCGCAGTACTTTTTTATGCTCCGTGGCTCCAGGTGCGCGTTGGCGTGGACGCCCCGCAGGTGTTTGTAACGGTTTTTCTGAACCTCGCGCGCCCTGTTGATCCGGGACCGTATCGCTCCCGATGTCTCGATATGCTCGGAATCTTCTGCAAGATCACGATACCGGATCGCGGGTACATCGACATGAATATCGATACGGTCGAATATGGGGCCCGATACCCGTGCAAGATACCGCTGAATCTGGAACGGCGAACAGGTGCACTCGTGACGGGGATCGGTGAGGTATCCGCAGGGACAGGGATTCATCGCGACCACAAACATGAAAGAAGCCGGATATTTGACCGTATACTGCGCCCGAGAGACCGAAACCATGCCATCTTCGAGAGGCTGGCGAAGCGCTTCTATCGACTTCTTCCCGAGCTCCGGCATTTCGTCGATAAACAGGACTCCGTTATGCGCCATGCTCACCTCGCCGGGTCGCGGGTAGCTCCCGCCTCCGATAAGAGCAACCTCGGAGATGGTATGATGAGGGTCCCTGAACGGTCGCTCGACCACAAGCGGATTCCCGTCCTTCAGAATACCGGCGACCGAATGGATTTTGGTGGTTTCGAGCGCTTCATCGAGGGTCATGTCGGGAAGTATGCCGGGGATCCTCCGGGCAAGCATGGTTTTCCCCGAACCCGGCGGGCCGATCATCAGTATATTGTGGCTTCCGGCGGCGGCAACTTCGAGCGCCCGTTTGACATGGGCCTGACCTTTGACATCGGAAAAGTCAATATCGCTCCTGATGTCGGTCATGAGCGAGCCGATGGTCACCGGCTCATGCTGCCTGATGGTTGTCTGATCCAGAAAAAAATGAATGACCTCGCTCAGATGGCGGGCAGGAAAAACCCTCATACCCTCCACAAGCGCGGCCTCGATGGCATCCTCGGCAGGGACAATGATCCCCTTGAAGCCTTTATCACGGGCTTCCAGCGTGATCGGCAGAATACCGCGTACATGCCTCAATGCGCCGTCCAGCGATAATTCTCCCACAAGCACATACTGTTCGAGTGATCCGGGAGGTATCTTTCCGTCCGCCGTAAGAATACCCACTGCCATAGGCAGATCGAAAGCGGAACCCTCTTTCCGGATATCCGCCGGCGCAAGATTTATGGTAACCCGTCTCTGGGGAAATGAATAACCTGAATTTTTAATCGCGGAAGTAACCCGTTCCTTGCTTTCCTTGACCGCGCCCTCGGCAAGTCCGACAGTAGCAAACGACGGAAGTTTGTAGTCGAGGTCGGTTTCAACCTCGACTACGTAGCCATCCACACCGATTACGGCTGCCGAATGAACACGTGCAAACATACGAGTCACATCTCCTCGGAGGGATCATCGGTATCTTCCGGATCCGAATCACCGGGGTCGTCCGGTTCTCCGAACAATCCGGAGTCAGGCCAGTCGAATTCTTCGTCGAAATCGTATACCCTGAAAAAGTCTTCCTTTTTGTCTTCCTCGGTTTTGCTCATGAGCCTGATTTCGATGAGGAGATACACAATTTCTCCAAAATCCATCGTGCCGGTTATTCCCCAGTGATTGAGCACGGTTCTGGCAAGAAAACCATACTGTTCACGGGCATACCCGGCAATACCGCGGGAAAACTCCTGTCCGGTCAGGTGACGCCTCGCAGGTAGTTTTGATACCGTGTACTCGAGTGCGGCTAAAATGAAAAAAAACGCTTCCTTCCGATAACGCCCATCACTTTCGGCTTTTTCCGTTATCTTTCTGAGCATTTCAACATTCGATATCATACCTTGTCGTTTCCTTGTTACAGCATATTATACAGCCCGAAATATGTCATCACCATATCTTTCACCGATATTCCCTCGCGGAAGAACGATCACCCGGCAGGTTCTTCCTCAGCGCATGAATTCCCGCAATCATGGACGGTATCGCCATCGGCCGGATTATATTCCCGCCAGATTGCGCCCGAATAGCTCTCCATTACCAAATAATCGCCGTCACGGCCTCTCAGGTACTGCGGATTGAGCGGTATTTTACCATGCGGAGTATCGAGGACGTACTGCGGCACGGCAAATCCCGTTGTCCATCCTCTCAGACTCCTGATGATATCGAGCCCTCTCTCGATAGGGGTAACAAAGTGTTCCGTTCCCGCAAGTGTCTGCGCCTGATAGAGATAATACGGCCGGACACGTATCCTGACCAGCTTCTGTACAAGCTCCCGCATAACAGCGGCGGAATCGTTCACTCCGCGGAGGAGAACCGACTGATTGTTGATCGGGATACCCCTGGACAGCAGTGTCTCGACCGCCTGTATTGCCTCGGGTGTAATCTCTCGGGGATGATTGAACTGCGTGCTCACCCACACCGGATGATGACTCGCCAGCATGTCTGCAAAGTCCGGGGTCACCCGTTCGGGCCAGGTACACAGCGCACGGCTCCCGACACGGAGTAATTCCACATGCCCGATCGATGACAGCTCACCCATGAGATTGTCCAGCTCCCCGTCGCTGAACATGAGCGGATCGCCGCCGGTAAGGAGAACATCCCTGATCGTGCTGTCGCCACGCACATACCCGATAACCCTTTTGAGCCGCTCTCCCGTCAGGTCCGCCGAACTGTCGCGGGAAAACCGTTTCCGCAGGCAGTGACGGCAGTACATCGGACACCGGTTGGTCACCACCACTGCAATGCGGTCGGGATATACCCTGATAACTCCCGGAACGGGGGTATGTGTTTCTTCCGCAAGCGGGTCCTCATCGCCGTACCGCTTAAAGAGCTCCTCGGCCGAGGGAATCGCCTGCCGCCGTAACGGGCACCGGGCATCATCCGTGTCTATCAGTGAAGCATAATATGACGTCAGTCTCCACGGGTATTGATGTCCCACCCGCTCGATGAGAACGGCTTCCTCTTCCGATAAGGGTATATACTGTCTCAGGTGTGATATCGTTTCAATCATACCCTCATACCTCCACACCCGGGAATGCACATTCATACATTATGTATACGAAAATCTCGATTCCAGTGCAAGTGTTTTGCGTGTTATTCAATAAACCCGGATAATTAAATAAAACTCTCGTAATATCGTAAAGTTGCATAGAGTTGTACTCTATCGTTGATTTTATTATTCCTCCGATGATACTGCCATGACATCGGAGAGCGTCATGCCAGGCTGGCATCGGCATCTATTCATAGTTACGGATTTCATTATGTATCCAATGGAATTACTTGAGTGTTCGGCGGACTGAGATGCAACCTTAAGGTATACTGCCGGAAAATACAAAAAACCATTACTCTGACGGTTGTGCTGACCGTTTTTTGAAATCCCCGTACAATTCTTCGGTTATTCGCTCGAGCATACCATAGAGCCGTTTCTGAGGACGGTTCATTCCGGAATCAGCACAATATGCGGCAAGAATCGGAAGGTAAACGGTTGTATCGCCATAACAGACAACAGTATCGGGCAGCATTTCCGGGTTGATTTTTCCCCAGGATACAGCCTCGGAAGGAGTCGCGCCCGATAATCCGCCTGTGTCCGGGCGGGCATCGGTAAACTGTATGAAGAAATCGTGCCCGGAATCATCGAGCATGAGTATCTCCTGAATGTATGGCTCGGTCTGGAGAACGAAATTCTTGGGAGAACCACCGCCGAGCAGAAGAACGCCGGATGCGCCTCCGTTTTTCTTGGCATGATAAACGATGGCGGCAGTCTGGTTTACATCCCGAGCTACATCGAAATCGATATCGACACCCTCGAGAGCGACAGAAGCCATGTTCATACCGAGTGTCGAATCTCCGGGAGACGATGTAAAGAGAGGAATGTCGAGTTCAGCCGCTGTCATGAGCACCGATAGGTCACGGTTCCGGTGGTTGTCCTCGAGCAGTTTTTTCCCTAACAGGTAATGGAACTCAGCCGACCCGATCTTTCCTCTCGCTCCCAGGGAACGGCAGAAATCACGAACATACGCATCGGCCTCGAAAAGCACCTCGCTCTTGAACAGGATGTCATAGATTCTCACAATCCCGGCATCTCTGAGTTCACAGTCATTCAAGGACGGGCTGCCCATGTGGAGCGACTGGCCGAGCGCGAAATGAAGATCATGGTAAAGATTCGCCCCGGTCATGACCATCCAGTCCACGAGCCCGGCCTTCATAAGCGGAACGAGGCATGATGCGCCGAGACCCGCGGGAGTAAGCGCCCCGGCGGCCGATATACCGACTGTCACTCCATCGCCGGCGAATTTCTCAGTGAATACATGGCACGCCTCCCTGAGTCGGGCTGCGTTGTAGGCCAGAAATGTCCCGTCAACGAGCGCCTTTACTCCGCCGGTACTCTTTTCGGGCATCAATCGTCTGAAATTATCCAATGGTTCGTTCATGTCATCTTTCCCAGTACAAGAAGCAACTCCCTCAACACGGTGGCGGCAAGCGCACCGGAAATACCCGAATTATCGTAATCGGGAGCAAGCTCGACAATATCCGCCCCGACAAGGGGAAGACTATCAAAAATCTGCACCAGCTCGACAAATTCCCTGAAGAGTATTCCTCCCGGTTCCGGCGTACCCGTTCCGGGTAGTATCGAGGGATCGAAAACATCGAGGTCGAAAGTCACATAGACCGACCTGTTTTTGAGCTCCTCCGAAGCGAAAGCCCCGAATGCATCAACCGGCATTGTGGATGCTCCGCCGAAACAGTGCGGGTGGGCGCGAAGAAGCTGCCATTCATCACGGGTTCCCGAGCGGACCCCGATCACTGCGGTGTTTTCTTTCCCGATAAGGCCGGTAATCATGTTCATGACGGTTGCATGGCTGTACTTCACACCAAGATAATCCGTCCTGAGATCCGCGTGGGCATCGAGCTGAATTACAAAGAGATCGTCGCCGTAACGTTTGTGCATCTCCTGTACGAGCGGCCACGAAACCAGATGTTCGCCGCCGAGCGTCACAGGCTTTCCATGGTAACCGCTGAACCGTGCATATTCACCGCGAATGCTTTCGAGAGCCGCACCCGAATCGCCAAACGGCAGTTCGATATCGCCCGCATCGAAGATTCTGATTTCGGAAATATCGCGATCGAGATAGGGAGAGTAATCTTCCACTCCGAGCGTCGCGGATCGTACAGCCTCAGGCCCGAACCGGGCACCGGGACGGTTGGATACGGTGCCGTCCCATGGCAGCCCGAGGATTATGCAGTCGGCATCTTCAGGGGCCACCATCGGCTGAAAAAAAACACCTTTATCCCCTGTCATACAACACCCTGCCGTTAGATAAGAAACACCGCCATGGCGACCGCGGTTGTCCACAGACCACTCTTTCCGGATGCAGTCTGGGTAATATTACTCGTATGAACGATGAGCCCGGTTGCCTTGTACAGTTTCTCACGTTCCACCCATGCCTCGTCGGGATTGATCTCGATTCCGAGAGTCGTACCGAGCATCGAAGCAGCAAGGTCCTCTGCCATGTCACCGGTTTGACGGTGGGTGAGCCCGAACCCGTGAACTTCGCTCAGATAACCCCATTTTGAAGTCTCTTTGGGCTGGGCAATACCGATCGAGGCGGCAATACGCCTGTCATGTTCATCCGTATCGATACGCGCAATAACGGTAAACCGTATCGATCCGGGAGTCATTTTGGAGAGACCCTCTTCTTTTGAAATTATTTTACAGCCAGGGGGAAGAATCGAAGACACTGATACAAGGTTCTGGTTGGCAACGCCCGCATTCCTGAGGGCATCCTCGAAGGAGCTCAATCTGAATTTGTGAACGCCAACACCTCTGGTGAGAAAAACCTCCCTAGGGACAAAACTCCTCATTGTTAATCCCTCTCATATATAATCCCATGAAAATAGAGTGGTTTATACTACTTACGCACATTGAAATGACGGTAATACAACACAACAAATCATGGTTATCATGTCATGTATTTTCACCACGCCTGTATAATCTCAAAGATATTGAAGCAGACATTACAGTGTGTGGCTTTTATGAACAAGGGTTTTAAAATACATAATTCACCGGGTAAAAACAAGCTCAATATACCAGAGAAACTTACACAACGAGTTGATTTTTTTCCATGACGATACTGTTCTGTTTTATGCCCTTCCTATTTTTCTGTTTATAGAGACCGCGATGTTTTTAATCTCATCCATGAGCCGTGCAAATTTCTCCGGTTTCAGGGACTGGGGACCATCCGAAAGCGCTTCGAGCGGATTCTGGTGAACCTCGATGAGGAGACCGTCCGCACCGGTAGCGACCGCTGCCCGGGCCAACGGCACCACCGAATCCCACCGTCCACAGGCATGGCTCGGATCGACGATTATGGGAAGATGGGACAGTTCATGGATGATGGGAATCGCTGAAAGATCGAGCGTATTCCGTGTCTGCTCCTCGAAGGTTCTGATACCCCGCTCGCAGAGGATTACATTCCAGTTCCCCTCGCTGATAACATATTCCGCGGCCATAAGCAGCTCATTGATGGTTGCCGACAATCCCCGTTTGAGAAGCACGGGCTTCGGTTGTCTCCCCACCTTTCTCAGGAGCGAGAAATTATGCATGTTACGGGCGCCGACCTGTACGATATCGGTGTAGTCGCTCACAATCCCGACCATATCGGTATCCATGACTTCCGTCGCCACCGGAAGTCCCGTCCGCTCACGTGCTTCCGCGAGAATCTGAAGCCCTTTTTCACCGAGTCCCTGGAAAGCATAGGGGGAAGTCCGGGGCTTGAATGCTCCGCCCCTGAGCATGGTGGCTCCGGCCTCTTTGACAATTTCGGCGATCTCGAGGTATTTTTCCCTGCTCTCGACCGCGCAGGGTCCAGCTATTACGGGCAGCGTGGTTCCCCCGAATTCGTTCCTGCCGACCGTAATAACGGATTTTTCCTTGCTCTCTTTTGAAACGAGCTTGAATGGCTTGGTAACATGGATGACTTCCTTGACTCCCTCCATGACCTCTATCGGTGATGAATCCACGCGTGTTTTATTTCCGAGAACACAGATCGCAGCCCGCTGGACTCCCGGAACAGGCTGGGGAGTGAATCCCATGCTCCGTATGATTTCGCTGACCGCCCGAACCTGTTCCTCGGTAGCGTCATTTTTCATGACAACAAGCATTCCAATACCCTTTCATAATCTATTGTAATTAGTGCAAATATCCACATTAATATTAATAGCGGTTTTTATCATCTTCATCCTGCCATGCACGATAACTATGTCTGACAGTATTCCCAGAACTGTTTTCCGAAAAAATCGCTCTGTTTTATCTCGCCGGATTCATGAAGGCGCTTGAGAAGTTCTTCCGCTTCTCTATCGGAAATCCCGAGGGAGGCCGCAATATCACCAGTGCTTCCGGGACGTCTTTTAAGATATTCCCGGACACCGTCGATACCGGTGGACTCAGGATGCTGAGAGCTTCCCCTGAACGAAGCGATAATCTCCGCTCTGTCCCCGAAAAATTCCTGGATTTCTTCCATTCGCTCCGGCGAGAGGGGTTTCGCCGCCGTCTCCGCGGGAGGCCGCGCAACCGTGTTGAGCTGGATAGAATCGGGTGCGATTTTACGGACAGCTTCCATCAGCGCTTCGAGTTCATCCTGAGAATCGTTCATCCCTTCAATGAACATTATCTCGAGCCAAAGCTTACCCGTATACGCTTCACGAAACCGGATGAGACCGTCGATAATACGCTCCACACTGAGGTCGGGGTGAGGCCTGCACAGGGCTCTGAACGTTTTCTCCACCGCGCTGTCAAGGGAGGGCATGACAGCGTCCGCATCGAGAATATCCTCACGTACGTGCTCATCCCAGAGCAGGGTTCCGTTGGTTATCACGCATACAGGAATATCCGTTCTTTTCTTTATCCCCCGAATAATTTTGCCGATAGCGGAATTGAGGGTCGGTTCGCCGGAGCCGGAAAATGTTATCCAGTCCGTTATAAGCCCGTTGTCGAGGCGCCCGGTAATTTCTTCGAGTACCTTCTTTGCCGGAATATACTCGCTCCGCACCAGTGTCGTGTGCGGTGTTTTACCGACCTGACAGTATATGCAGGAAAGCGTGCATGTTTTCATAGGGACAATGTCCACACCGAGCGACAATCCGAGACGGCGGGAGGGAACCGGTCCATATAAACAGCTCACGGATTCTTCCTTTTTGTATTATGTTTGTGCCTGAAATGTATTTCTTATATAGTATAATCACTTCCGGCAGCCGTAATCAAGCCTCAAAAAACTTGACAGACCGCGTCGTGAGTCTTATGTTCAACCGTGAGGTAAAAAATCATGATCGCACTCGGAATAGAAACCGCGACCGAACGGCTGAGCGCAGCCCTCATCGTCGAAGGAAAACAGGCATTCGAACGTCACGAGGACTCCCGCTCTTCGCACTGCGAACTTGTTAACGGATTCATCACTGAACTGATCGGAGAGGCGGGCATTTCGCTTGCGGAAATCGACTTCGTCTCCGTATCCGTCGGGCCCGGCAGTTTCACCGGTCTCAGAATCGGCATTGCTACGGCGATGGGGCTTGCATACGGGCTCGGTATACCGACAGTGCCGGTCAGCACGCTTGCCGCACTTGCGTGGAAAGCCGACAAACCGGGAGCTCTCGTCTGCCCGCTCATCGATGCAAAGCGCTCCGAGGCTTACACGGCCTTGTACCGGAGTAATCCCGGGGAAACCCCGCAAACCGTGCGTGAGCCTTCGGCTGTACCTGTCAAAGAACTCGGTGACCTTCTCGCCGCATTGAATGAGCAGGTTACCATCACAGGGCCTGCCGCCAGTCTCTTCATAAACAGTTTTTCAGATGCCGGATTGACTTTTTCCGTTATCCCGTCTCAGGAAGCAAAACCCTCGGCGGTATCGGTGGCCGAGCTTGGGTTGCTGATTTTCCGTGCGGGCGGCGGCATCAATCCCGCCGCGCTTCAGCCCGTTTACATCAGGAGATCGGACGCCGAAATCGCCCGCAATACAAGCTGTGAACGGTCATAGGCGCTGCGCCT
>JAJFUH010000183.1 GCA_021372535.1 bacterium | reverse complement strand
CTGTAGGGTATACCATTGAGGATAATTATTTATTTGCAACATCGAAATACAAAAGTACGATAGATATAAAACAAATCCCCGTGATTATATTCTCGGAAAATCACCGGTCACTCGTAAACCTGGAAAAATATACTATATCATGCTTAAAAAACAAAGTAAACTCATCGGAGAAAAACCGGGGGGCAATTCCACGAAAAATGGGGCCTGCGCCCGCGCGGGTGATCCGGGTTACAAAATAAAACCTAAACTGTCTTGACGCTGCGTTATGATAAATAGTATCTTAAAAAGAAATTATTCATCATGTATCTGGAGGAATACTTTTATGAAGAGTAAAGAAGAATTTGTTGAAGAAATCAAAGAAATCAGGGCCATGCTGGCTTCGGGTGCCGAGGCGAAATGCTCATGTCCTAACATTCATTGTGAATTTCATGGAGATTGTTACAACTGCATACGTATTCATCGCCACTATAAGGATCATGTGCCGAGATGCCTGCAACCCATGCTTCGGGAAAAGGTCAAGGGATTAGCACAGATAGTGGAATTCACGGTTGAAAACATACCCGGAAGTCCCAAAGAATACTGGGACTATCTCAATGAGGTCGCGCCTAAAAAAAATTCCTGATGAGCTCTTTAGTTGTAAAAAAAGACTTCAGAATCCGGCAGAGAAAGGAAATTTACATGGAAACGCGTCGTTCGTTTATGGAGAAAGCGGCACTGGCAGGTATCACGGGTATTATTGCGACAAAAACCGCGCCGGCGTTCGCTCAGAATATGGGAATGATCAAGATCGGGCAGCTCGGTCTCGGCTCGCATAATTTTCTGGGAAGGTTATTGAACCCGCCTGAAGAAATGAAGGGCAAGGTTAAATGTCGCCCGTATGCTGTCTGGGACGACGCTCCCGGAGTCGCCGAAAAACTGAAGCAATCCCAGGGATTCGAGAAGGTGATTGCCGATCCGGTAAAACTCGCGAAGGAATCCGATGCGGTGCACGTGGAGCACGCCGATTACCGTCGGGCTCTGGAACTGGCCCGTCCGGCGCTGGAAATGGGCAAGCCTGTGTTTATCAACCGCCCGTTTACTTCAACAATTACCGATGCCGAGGAAACGGTCCGTCTGGCAAAAACGTATAACGCTCCGCTTATGAGCGCCTCATCGCTGGAATTCCAGCCCGAAGTTGAGGAAATGCGGATATTCGCAAAAGAAAAGGGGCCGATACGCACATACGAGGCATATTGCCCGGAGCAGCATTTCACCTGGATGTTTCCTCATGTTTTCAACTATGCCCATGCGGCGTTCGGGGGCGGAATTGACACGGCGTACTTTACCGGCACATATAATATGGACCTCGGCAAATGGATCGATGAACACAAGCCCTTCGGCACTTCGCTGTGTATCCTGACATGGAAATCACATGACGGGCAGCCACCCATGATCGGGATGAACCATATCGGCAACTATCCCGGCCCCTTCCACATCAATGCCTATGCGGTAGGAGAAAACCGGACTTTTACGGCTGGAGGGAATCTGTTCGATTACATGTTCCGGGCATTACACGACTTTTATGCCGAGCGGAAAATCCCGCGGCCATACGAAGCCATTCTCGAGGAGCACCGTGCGCTCGCCGCTACTAATGTCTCACGCCTGGCCGGAAGGGCGGTGAGCCTGGATTCCCTCGGCGGCGATGATGCGGTACCGTATTCGGAGGACATTCGCTGGTGGGTGGTGAGAAATTTTCTCAAGCCCGCGAAATGATTCACCGTAGAGGTATCATCTCTTATAAAGGAAATAAAAAAAGGGCTTGGAAATATACTCTAAGCCCTTGTTATTATTCTGGAGCGGGAGACGGGGATCGAACCCGCGGCATCAAGCTTGGGAAGCTTGCGTTCCACCACTGAACTACTCCCGCACAGTGTGTGTAAATATATCGAAAGGGCCGGGATTCGTCAACGGTTTTTATGCACTGCAATGACCACCAATATTTTAGATCACTTTTTTTACCGGATTATTTATAGAAATATTTTCCCCACAAAAAACACAAAGGCACAAAGAGAGATAAACGATTAACAATATTATCTTTAGTGACAATTCATCGTTCACATATAAAAAAACAGATCCGTAAAAATCCGCCCGATCCGCGAAAATCCGTGTTCTACAAAAAAGGGAGCACTCTTGTGAAAAAACGTATCTTCTCTATCCTGTGTATTACAGTGTGTATGCTGTTTATTTTCTCATCGGCAACTGTCGCGCAGGAATTCAGGACAACTGTCAAGCAGGAATTCACGGCAATCAAACTGCCCGCTCCAATGACTGACGGCGGAAAACCTTTGATGCAGGCGCTCAAGGCCAGGCAGACATCCCGTGAATTCCGCACTGATGCCCTGCCCCTGCAGGTGATATCCGACCTGCTCTGGGCAGCGTTCGGCATCAATCGACCCGAATCCGGGAGACGCACCGCTCCCTCCGCGATGAACTGGCAGGAAATCGATATATATGTCGCAAGTTTCGGAGCTGTTTATCTTTATGATGCCAGGGAACACGCGCTGATACCGGTTCTTGGCCAGGATATACGGTCCTCGACCGGAACACAGGCGTTTGTCGGGGAGGCTCCGGTGAATCTTGTCTATGTCGCCGATTTATCGAAGATGGGAGGCGGATCGGATGAAGGAAAGATACAAACCGCCTTCGCCGACACCGGTTTCATCGGCCAGAATGTCTACCTTTATTGTGCATCGGAAGGTCTGGCAACCGTGGTCCGCGGCTCGGTCGACAAAGACGCTCTTGCTCAGCTCATGGGGCTTCGTCCCGAACAGCGTATCACGCTTGCACAGACGGTTGGATACCCAAAATAAGAAACGGGCATAAATACCTTTGCTCCGGTGAATAAACAGTGACATCGGAGACGTCATGCCGAACTTGTTTCGGCATCTATTCCAAATATGAGTAGCATTATTTATTCGCCGAAGTAATAACATCGCATCAGATTATAGACTTAATGGAAAAAATTTCAACCGCGCGTCAGGAGGAACCGGAATGCGCAAGAAAATGATTATCGTCATGGTTTCAATGGTGTTGGTCGGCTTGATCGTTATACCCGTTTCGGCAGAAATGGTCACCGTAAACTGGGGCGGCAGCGCTGAAAAAATCTATGACAACGGTTTCATGCACATGCTCATGAAACATCCCCAGGGTGGCGTATGCCTCTTTAACATGGAGCTGATCCAGAATGACGCTCCCGGTGCCGGCTTCAGCGAAAAGGGTGTATCGACCGATGTCATATGGGGTAAAAATCAGGCGCGTAAATATATCATGCTCGACGATATACGGACAAACAAGGCATGGCTTGTCCTGTTCACCGTGCACCAGGGTAAAACCCCGCTGAGATTCAAGATCAACGGGAATGCAGGTCAGGTCAATACGTGGGATACATCCAAAAACCAGGAAGTATACCGCTGGGCCGAATTTCCCGCCGAATGGCTGAAAAAAGGCCGGAACGTGATCGACCTGTTCTGTCCCGAAGCCTCAAGCGATGCCGAGGGCTGGGAAGTATATATCGCACGGTCGGATGAGTTTGAAACTGGCGGCGGCGATCCGAAAGATGTGGGTAAAACATCGTTCAAATCCGCGGATGGCGGCGAATCATGGAAAGAAAGCCCGTTCGGACCTCTCGGACAGACACGGGCCGAATACTCGATTCGGATCAGTCTCGACCGCTTTGTAAGCAAGGGATGGCTGGCGAGCCAGGTAATAGACCTCTGGAAGGGGGATTCACCGGATTTCATCGTTCCGCTCCGTGAGATAAAAGATGTGAAAATCTCAATCCGGTCGGATGTTCCCGAGGGTGCCAGCATAGAATATTTCCTGCGAAAAGGCCCGGACCCCGACCCCTATTCAAAGGAATGGGGACCGTATGAATATGTCGGAAATGGCGCGGCTGTTTCTCTCGATTACGACGGAAACACCATGACCCGCCGTTACATCCAGATCAGGGCCGAGCTGAAAACGGCCGATCCGCTCAAGAGTCCCATCGTAAAATCGGCGAATGTCGAGGTTCAGCTTTTCGAACGAGTGCCTCTCAACAGAAACATCCATGTCGTTTCCACCGATAATCCCTCAATACAGTACTCATCGATCGACTGGGAATGGGAAAAATGGGATCGTCCCGAGTTCAGAGAACTCCGTACGCTCGAAAACCTCGATGAGGTTGTAGCCGGTTGCCGGACCGAATTCGATGGACAGGTCAGGCTCCTCGATTACGTCACCAAACGCTGGCGTCACTCCTCCCCTCACCCGGAGTATCCGGCATGGGATGCGAAATCCATCCTCAACCGCATCAACAACGCCGGCGGCGGGGGCATGTGCATCCAGTTCAACAACACGCTTGCAGGGCTGTGCATGTGCTACGGCTGGCAGGCGAGGCTCGTCAATGTCGTCGGGCACGAAATCTGCGAGGTTTGGAACGACGAATACGGTAAATGGATTTTCATCGATGCGGATTTCGAGAACAATTACGACTATGACCCATTGACAGCCGAGCCGCTCGGTATGCTCGAACTTCACCGCCTTTACCTCGACTACTACTTCCCCACCCGGCCCATCGACTGGATGAATGATATGATAACATGGATGGGAAAGGTTGACGACAAACCCGTTCCGGTCAAGCGCGGCTCGCTTTCGCAGCATCCGACCTCTTCTTATGTGCCGGAAGGCACCGTTTCGGGTTTCATCAACGCCGCCTTCATGCGTATGGTGCCCCGTAACAACTGGTACGAAAAACCCTATCCGCGACCGCTTGCCCACGGAAGCACCTGGTGGCCGTGGGACGGCTACATCTGCTGGTACGACGACCGGACACCGCCGAAACGCCAGTATTCATGGCATACCGACCGTCCCCGCGACATGTGGCCTGATCTCAATAAAGTCCACGTCGATGCGACTTCCACGCTCGGGAACGACCGCCTGTTCCTGAGGTTCGAAACTTACACGCCCAATTTCAGCCATTTTGAGGTCAATGCCGACGATACGGGCTGGAAAGCAGTCGGCGAGCGCTGGACATGGCTCCTCCAGTCCGGAAGAAACACACTTGGAGTCCGCGCGGTCAGCAAAGCCGGCGTCAAAGGAAAGCCCTCCGCGTTTGTCGTCAATCACGCCGATGCTCCCCTTGCCGATTATCTCAATTATTGACAGATATTTCAGTAAAAGAGAAATGCCCTTTGTACACACATGTATGAAGGGCATTTTCTTTGCGGTGCGGTATATCTTTCGGGCTATTTCACAAGCATGCAAGTTAAGGAGAATTTAACCACGGAGACACGGAGGACACGGAGAAAAAAAATCCGGTTATCATGTTTTAAAAAAAGTATGGTATATATTGTAATTCTGCTCATCGTTAATAACTCTTGTACCAAAGAGATATTGACTTTTTTCTCGTTTTATATTTTAATAGGTATATAAAAAAACTGTATTATTGCAAAGGTTCATCTTTTTGCCCGGAGATAAGAACCATATCACTGAGGAGTATTATCATTTATCCAAACAGGACAAAAACCATGAAAAAACTGAATATCCTTATAACGGTGACGTTTGGTATGGTTGTGCTTCTCTCTACGCCTCTGTCCGCACAAAAGGACGATTTCGAGGATTTTATAAAAAAACAGCGGGAAGAGTTTGATAAACAGAAGAAAGAAGTGACACAGGAATTCGATGACCTGAAAAAAAAGGCCGATCAGGATTTTGCGCAATTACTGAGCCAGGCATGGCAGGAAATGGAGGTTTTTAAAGGGCTCGAAGCTGACACAACACCGAAACCGGTCGAACCTCCTGTGGCACGGCCTGTTAAAACTCCCGAAAAAGAACCCGCAAAACCACCGGTGAAAACGCCGGAAAAGGCCCCCGCGAAGGTTCCGCAAAAAGCCCCTGTCAAAGAACCTGTACCTGAAGAAAAAAAGCCCCAGGCCCAGAAGAAGGAACTGCCGAAGGAGAAGGAAAAAGTCATTCAGATTCAGCAGCCCGAAGGTGAGCCGGTATCATTTATTTTTTATGGAACTCCCGTAAGAATTTCAATAGACCCGAAATTGAAGGTCAATCTGACCGGGACCGTTTCGGAAAAGACCATAAGCGCATTCTGGGAAACCATCAGCTCGTCCCCATATGAAAAAGCTCTCGAACAGCTTTTCGAGGTAAAAAAACAGCTTCGCATGAACGACTGGGGATTTTGCCTGCTCCTGGATACTGTTGGGAAAAACATTTACGGCCCGCCGACAACGCAGCGCAATCTGTTCGTCTGGTTCATGCTCATCAAATCCGGGTATGACGCCCGTATCGGATTCGTTGACGGCCAGGTGTATCTTCTCCTTCCCTCAAAGCAGACATTATTCGGTGTTCCGTTCTATACCCTCAATAACAAAACATATTATATTACCTTTCTCGGAACGAATCCCGAAAGTGTCAAATCGCTGTATACATACGAGGGAAGCCATAAAGCCGCTGATAAGCTTATCGATATGAATATATACCAGTCACCGGATGTTACTCAGAAGTATGTGTCCAAAACGTACAAATTCAGTTATTCCGGCAAGGAATACTCCATTCCGGTGGATGTCAACCAGAACATAATCGATTTTTATCAATTTTACCCGCAGACAAATTTCGAAGTTTATTTCAGTGCTTCCGTCGACAGCGAGTCAAAAAATGCCCTCCTCAACGGTCTGAAGCCGGTGATATGGAATCAGCCGGAAGACGAGGCTGTAAACATGCTCCTCTGTTTTGTGCAGACAGCGTTCCAGTACCAGACAGATGAAGAGCAGTTCGGAAAAGAAAAGCACCTGTTCGCCGAAGAAACCCTCTATTATCCGTTTTCGGACTGCGAGGACCGATCCTTCCTTTTTGCGTTTCTTACACGGAATCTGCTCGGTCTCGATGTGATAGGGCTTCACTATCCCGGACATGTCGCAACGGCGGTAAAATTCAAGGGCTCGGAGAGCGGCGATTCCGTACAGTATAACAACAGCAGATATATAATCTGCGATCCCACCTATATCAACGCTCATTATGGCGAGTGCATGCCCAGATTCAAGAATGTGAATCCGGAAGTGGTTGCAATACGGACTGATTGAGCACAGTGCTTCCGGCAATTGGGTAGATACGTTTTATCTGAAAATGCATCAACGGTTCCAAGTGCCGAAGCACCAGCATAGTGTCAGGAATTCCTGTAACGCCGTCATTCCCGAATCTTTAATCGGGAATCCATATACAGCCTGTATACATTTTTCAGCCTTCGGTGTGACCATCTCTGGTCATGGGAGTTATTCACATTATTCAATGGAACACGGATTGGGCTGATTTTCACGGATATAAATTTTATTATTTCTAATATTTTCAAGCTATTATATGTGCTTTAACCTCCTTGTCTTTTTGCCCCTCTGCCACCTTACTATTCCGTTTCTATACTATACTGAACTGACAGGACACCTCTGAAAAAACGACAGGAAAACAGTGTCATATCGCTTGATAAAACCGTAACTTTATTATATCATCCTCTCTATGACTATTACGATTCTCAATAACTACCTTACTCAGCAAGGAGACATTCCATGCAGAAGAAAGTTGTACTGTATCTTTCAGTCATGTTTCTTGTTCTTTCGGGATTAAAACCGGCCGATGCAGGCACGGTCACCACGACATGGGGCGGCAGCGCCGAAATGGTGTATGACACCGGATTCATGCACATGCTCATGAAACACCCGGACGGCGGCGTATGTCTTTTCGACATGGACCTCGTCGAAAACGACTCTCCCGGCGCTGGACAGAGCGAAAAAGGCGTCTGCACCGACATCATCTGGGGAAAAAACCGCGCCCGGAAGATTCTCAATGTGGACGATCCCCGCGCTCATTCGGCATGGGTGGTCATTTTCCCCTACTATAAATCGGGGAAATATCCCCTGAAATTCACGGTCAATGGCAGGGAAAGCCAGATTTCCAACTGGGACACCGAAAAGAACAAGGAATGGTACCGCTGGAGCGAGTTTCCGGCGGAATGGCTCAAAAAGGGAAGGAATGTTATCGACCTGTACTGTCCCGAAGCGCAGACTGCCGAGGATGGATGGGAAATCTTCATATCGCGCGCCGATGAATTCGAGACAGGCGGCGGCGACCCGAAGGATGTGGGGAAAACATCGTTCAAGTCCACGGATGGCGGTGAATCATGGAAAGAGAGCCCGTTCGGCCCCCTAGGACAGACACGCGCCGAATACTCGATCCGGCTCAGCCTCGACCGCTCGGTGAAAACCGGATGGCTCGAAAGCCCGGTAATAGACCTCTGGAAGGGCGACTCGAACGATTTCATCGTCCCGCTCCGCGAAATCGGAAAGATGAAACTGGTCATCGAATCCGAGATGCCCCAAGGAACGAAGATCGAGTACTATTTTCGCAAGGGCACCGATCCGCAGCCATTTTCAGCCACATGGGAACCGTACGAGTTCATAGGCAACGGCCCCAGTCTCGACTTCGAAACGGGTGATGCCAAACTCAACCGTCGCTATATTCAGTTTAAAGTTGTACTTTCGACCGAAAACCCCCTCCTCACCCCCGTTGTCAAGTCGGCGCGAGTCACCGCTGAACTGTTCGAACGTGTTCCGCTCCCCCGGAACATCCATGTCGTTACGAGCGACAATCCACCAATCAGATATTCCTCTCTCGACTGGGAATGGGAAAAATGGGACCGCCCCGAGTTCAAAGAACTCCGCGAACGCGAGAACCTCGACGAGGTCATCGAGGGGAGCAGGACCGAACTGGACGCGCAGGTCAGGCTCCTTGATTATGTGACACGCCGCTGGCGTCACAGCAGCCCGTTCCCCGAATTCCCGGGATGGGACGCCCTGTCCATACTCAACCGGGTTGAGACCACAGGCGGCGGCGGATACTGCCTGACATTCAATAATCTCCTTGCGGGTATGTGCATGGCGTACGGCTGGCAGGCGCGAATCGTCAACGTCGTCATTCACGAGGTCGTGGAGGTCTGGAACGACGACTACGGCAAGTGGGTGTTTTTTGACGCCGATTACGAAAACCACTACAATTATGATGTCGAGACTGCGGAGCCGCTCAATCTCCTCGAACTCCATGAGCGGTATCTCGACTACTACTTTCCCGGACACACGCTCGACTGGATGAACGACAAATTCGACTGGTTCAAGCTCAAGGAGGACCAGCCGCCATCGGTGAAGCGCGGTTCGCTGACCGACCACCAGAACACGGTGCTGACGGGCTTCATCAATGCGGCGTTCATGCGCCTGATACCCCGGAACAACTGGTACGAAAAGCCCTATCCGCGCCCGGTCACGCACGGCAGCGGCACGAACTGGCCGTGGAACGGGTATGTCAACTGGTATGACAGCCGGACGCCGCCGAACCGCAAGTATACCTGGCAAACCGACCGTCCCCGCGATATGTGGCCCGATCTCAACAAGGTGCATGTCGATGCGACAACGGGATTCGGCAACGGCCGCCTCTTTCTGAGGTTCGAAACCTACACACCCAATTTCAGCCATTACGAGGTGAATGTGGACGATACCGGCTGGAAAAAGGTCGGCGACCGCTGGACATGGCTGCTCCAGTCGGGGAGAAACACCCTTGCAGTCCGCGCTGTCAACAAGCTCGGCGCAAAAGGAAAGCCATCAACGTTTGCTGTCAATCATGCGGATGCTCCGCTGGCGGACTATATGAATTATAAATGAGAAACTTTTTAAATACGGTTTCATAGAATTATTACCCTCACCCCCGGTCCTTCTCCCGTAAACAGGAGAGGGATGAAAAACGTATTCTATCAGGTATTCGGGCATGGTACATGATGAGAGCTCGAAATTGAACAACCGATACATGTCATATGGGAGACAATCATGAAACACTTAACAAAAACAGTCTTTTTCCTTTCTTTAATACTGTCCCCAGGACTGGCATCACTCCATGCTGATACTGTGCATACTTCATGGGGCGGCGACACCGAAATGGTGTATGACACCGGGTTTATGCACATGCTCATGAAAAATCCTGATGGCGGCGTCTGTCTATTCAACATGGACCTCATCGAGAACGATGCTCCCGGTTCTGGACAGAGTGAAAAAGGAGTATACACCGATACCATCTGGGGCGCTTTCAGGGCACGAAAAATCCTGTATCTCGATGATCCGCGTGCATATTCGGCATGGATTGTCGTGCTCCCCAATTACCGGTCAGGAAAATATCCCCTCAGGTTCACGGTGAACGGGAACGAGAATCAGATTCCGACATGGGATATCACGAAAAATGTCGAATGGTATCGCTGGAGTGAATTTCCGGCACAGTGGCTTAAAAAGGGCAAGAATGTCATTGAGTTGTATTGCCCGGAGGCTCAAACCGAAAAAGAGGGATGGGAACTCCAGATATCACGGGCTGATGAATTCATTTACGGCGGGGGCGATCCGGCCCATGTCGGTGAATCATCCTTTAAATCCTTCGATGGTGGAAAAACATGGAAACAGAGCCCATTCGGAGCTGAACAGAAAGACAGGGCGGAGTACGGCATCCGTCTCAGCCTCGACCGATTTGTCCGCTCGGGATGGCTGGAAAGCCCTGTTATCGATCTCTGGAAAGGAGACTCGGACAGCTTTATCGTACCGCTCCGTGAGATCGGGAAAATGACACTGACCATCGATTCCGAAGTCCCCGCAGGAACCAGAATCGAGTATTATTTTCGAAAGGGAACAAACCCGCAGCCCTTCTCGGATGAATGGGAACCATACCAGTTCATCGGCAGTACTCCCCGTCTTGACTTTGAAACCGGTGGAGCCGATCTCAACAGACGGTATGTTCAGTTTAAGGCCGTTCTGTATTCGGACGATCCCCTGAAAAGCCCGATTATAAAATCAGCCCGGGTGACCGCTGAACTGTTCGAGCGCGTCCCACTCCATAAAAACATCCATGTAGTCGAATATGAGAATCCGCCTATTAAATATTCATCGGTGAACTGGGAATGGGAAAAATGGGACCGCCCCGAATTTAAAGAAATCAGGGAGCGTGAAAATCTCGATGAGGTCATTGCCGGAAGCAGAACGCAGTTCGATGCACAGGTGAAGCTTCTCGACGATGTTACAAAACGGTGGCGCCACTCCGACCCGATGCCCGAGTTTCCGGGATGGGATGCCAAGAGCATTCTCGACCGTATCGACAAGGCGGGCGCGGGCGGTTACTGCCTCCATTTCAACAGCGTTCTCGGCGGTCTCTGCATGGCGTACGGATGGCAGGCCCGGATTGTCAACTGCGCCATCCACGAAGTTGTCGAGGTCTGGAACGATGAATACGGCAAATGGATATTCCTCGACGCCGATTATGTGAATCAATACAATTACGATGCCGTGACCTGTGAACCGCTCGGTATGCTCGAGCTCCACAAACGTTACCTCGACTACTTTTTCCCGGGACAGACCCTCGACTGGATGAACGATATGTTCGACTGGAAAAAGCTCCGGGAAAACGATCTTCCCCCGGTCAAACGCGGCTCGCTCACCCAGCACAAGTTTTACGGCGGACCGATGGAGGGATTCACCGGTCTGATCAATGCGGGGTTCATGCGCATGGTGCCTCGAAACAACTGGTACGAGAAACCGTATCCGGTGCCCCTGACCCACGGGTACAGCGGCTGTCTGGCTTGGAACGGCTATATCAACTGGTACGACAACCGGACGCCGCCGAACCGTAAATACTCATGGCAGACCGACCGTCCCCGCGACATGTGGCCCGACCTCAACAAGGTGCACGTCGATGCGACAACGGGATTCGGCAACGACCGTCTCTTCCTGAGGTTTGAAACCTACACACCCAATTTCAGCCATTACGAGGTCAATGTTGACGACACCGGCTGGAAAAAGGTCGGCGACCGCTGGACATGGCTGCTCCAGTCCGGGAGGAACACTATTGCCGTACGTGCGGTCAATAAACTCGGCGCGAAAGGAAAGCCGTCAACGTGTGTAATCAATCATGCCGATGCGCCGCTTGCAGATTATATGAATTATAAATAGGCTGTTATAATAATCTGGATGATGGGATGAAGCCCCATTCATTGTCCTCCCGCTCCGCTGCGACAGAGCAACGAGACGGCGAGGCGGGCATCCCTCTTTTTTATGAGGAATTTTCAGCTGAATCTATGTGTTTGTAATTTTTAAAAACTTATATGATTCGGTTTTACATATTTAACCATCGGAGCAATAATTCTCCCGGAGTGTGTTCAATGCGAAAAATATTGATTGTATTGATGGAATCGGTCGCGTTCTTCATGGTGAGTATCGCTCCGGTTCATGCGGAGATCGAGACTGTCACATGGAGCGCCGACGCGGAAACGATCTACGACACGGGATTCATGCACATGCTCATGAAACATCCGGACGGAGGCGTGTGCCTGTTCAACGTGGACCTCATCGAAAACGACAGCCCGGGAGCAGGCACCAGCGACAAAGGGATTTATATCGACAGCGTCTGGGGAAAAAACAGGGCGCGGAAAGTACTGACAATTGATGATCCACGGGCGCACAAAGCCTGGCTGTATCTCTTCCCGAACCGTAATCCAAAATTTCCGCTTACGTGCGAAATTAACGGGCACCGGACACAGGTCGACAATACTGAACGGAAAGGCTGGGAAACAGTCCGCTGGATCGAATTTCCTGTCGAATGGCTCAAGAAGGGAGAGAATGTCATCGATCTCTCCTGCCCCGAGGCTCAAACGGAAAAGGAGGGCTGGATACTGCAGCTGGCGCGGGCAGACGAATACGAGGCAGGAGGTGGTGACCCGACGTCTGTCGGAGAAACTTCCTATAAATCCTTCGACGGCGGCAGATCATGGAAAAAAAGTTCTTTCGGAGCCGACAATAAGCTCCGCGCCGAATACTCTGTGCGGATAAGTCTCGAACGGCATGTCAAAACCGGATGGCTGGAAAGCCCGGTTATCGACCTCTGGAAAGGCGATTCCGATACGGTCATCATGCAGATGAGGACCATCAAGAAATTGAAATTCTCCGTCATGTCCGAAGTTCCTCCGGGCTCGACGCTCTCACTTTATATCCGGAAAGGAACAAGCCCGGGCCCGTATTCGAAGAACTGGGAGCCCTATGAACCTGCCGGAAACGGACCCTCCGTTGATCTTGAAATCGACGGGGGTGTGTTCAACAGGCGGTATCTCCAGTTCAAGGCTATTCTTTCAACCGATAATCCGCTCGTCAGCCCGGTCATTAAATCCGCCCGCATTACAGCGGATTTTGAAGAAAGCTTTCCCGTGCCGCTCCACAAGAACATTCATGTAACCGAAATCGACAATCCGCCGGTTAAATATCCTTCGGTACCATGGGAATGGGAACCATGGGACAGACCTGAGCTCACGACATTGCGGAAGCGTGAAAATCTCGACAAGGTCATCGCCGGAAGTCGCACCGAGCTCGAAGCCCAGATGAAACTGCTCGATTACGCCCGGAAACGCTGGCAGTGGACACCTCCGAATCCCGAGTATCCGGAGTGGGACGCTCTCTCGATTGTGGAACGTGTCAACAAGGGAGGCGGGGGCGGAATGTGTATCCAGGAAAATCTCTTTTTTGTCGGATTATGCATGGTATACGGCTGGCAGGGGCGGCTTATCGGCGTGGACGGTCATGAGGTGTGCGAGGTCTGGAATGACGAGTACGGCAAGTGGATTTATTTCGATGCGTTTTTCCCGAATCACATCCTCTGCGATATCCATACCGGCGAACCGCTGAGCTTCCTCGAACTCCATAACCGTTACCTCGACTACTTCTATCCTGACCGACCCATGGACTGGGCAACCGATTACCGTGTCAGCACCGATTCATTCAAGGACAGGAAGGACAAACCACCGATCATCCGGAGCTCGCTTACCTACCACGATCATCAGGCGAATGCTTATACCGGCTTCATGGAATCGCGGATCATGCGCATGATGCCCCGGAACAATTTCTATTCAAAACCCTTTCCGAGGCCATTGTCCCATTACGGCGGCGGATATTTCTGGCAGGGGTATGTCAACTGGTATGACAACAGAACCCCTCCTCGTGGTCAGTACAACTGGTACACTGACCGGCCGCGTGACATGTGGCCTGATCTGAACACCGTCCACCTGACTATCACCCAGGGATATGGAAACGACCGGCTTTTCATGGAATTCGAAACCTATACGCCCAATTTCAGCCATTACGAAGTAAACGTGGACAACACCGGCTGGGAGCAGGCGGAAGAACGGTGGACATGGCTTCTTGTTCCCGGCAGGAATACGCTCCTCGTCAGGGCTGTCAGCAAGTCTGGTGTCGGAGGCAAACCATCACGCATAACGGTCAATCATGTCGTCATGCCGCTCAACGAATGGAAAATAGAATAAAAACGAGATTTCTTGGTTTCTTGTTTATCGTTTATGGTAAAAAATTCAGGTACGTTGCAGTTTTAAAAACCGGTTATCCAGTTAAATCAGCTAACAGATTGATCCCTCTCGGCTTCGCCGTTTCCCCCTTATAATAGAAAGGGGGATGAAAGTGCCCAAATAGCCGCTCCCCCTTTAAAAAGGTGGGATGCCATAGGCAGGGGGATCACATACTATCGAAAAAAATTTTCAATTCTGATTAAATAAAGTTTTCTATGCTTATCAAACTGGATAACCGGAATAAATAACCACAAACCATAGACCACAAACTATAAACCATATTCCGGTTTTCCGAATTACGACTTATATCGATCAGTAGTGGCGCGATTTTTTCAGGTAGTACGGGTGATAGCTCATAACCTGAATGGAGCGGTCGGTAACCACTGAAAATTCATACTGCTCGCTGGCATATTCACCGGCCAGTATCTGTTTGACAGCGGCATTTTCGAGCGACAGCCCGGCGCGTACCCGGAAATCCTCGTCGAGAACGACAATCCTGCCGTCTTCGGTACCCGCAGCGATATCGGTTCGCCTGTGCTGAGTTGCCGGAAACACCTTTATATCAGTAATACCCCGGCCAAGGCTGACTGCCCGTATCCGCTCGCCCTTCAGGTTATAGAGGATAATATCTCCGGCATCGGTGCCCACAAGTATGGCGGTCATGCCGTCATGGGAGGTTGTGAGCGTTTTCATCACAGTCACTTCTCCTCCGGTGTTGGCATTCCACTGTGTTTTTCCGGTTGCGGGCTCGAGAGCATAAATCCGGTTATATTTTGTGCCGAAAACCACTTCCTCATTCCCATCACCGTTCGTATCGGCAAACACCATGTCGGTCAGGTGAAAACCGCAGTAGTCGGTCACCGACAGGAATTCGCTTCCCATCTCTTCCCATGTGTACCATATCACTTTGCCATCCTTCGGTGAAACCATATTGAGCGGTGTATGATACTCCGTACCGACCGCAATAAATATCTTACCGTCGCGATGCCGGAGAATTCCGATACGGGTCTCGGGGTGATAATAGGTAAAACATTCCCACCGGACAGAGCCATCAGGCTTGAAAGCATACAGTTTCCATCCGGCTGTTGAAACGAGGATGGTGGACGATCCCGTACCATCGATGTCGCCGACCACTATATCGACCGCATTCGCATCGGTACCGTAATACATGGTCAGCTTATGAGTCCAGAGCTGTGAACCATTCTCACCGAAACAATAGAGATTCTCGCTGTCATCACCCGCGATAATCTCGATGGAGCCATCATGGTTCACATCGGCGGCAGCCATGCACGTGACTGGGCGACTGGAAGGAACAGTAAACAGAACATGGCCACCATTTTTATCATATCTGGTTACCCTGCCCTTCGTGTCACCGGCTATATAACCCGATAATCCCGCACTGCACACAACGGTGACAGAATCATCGCTCGCATACTCTTTTATACGTTCGATTCCGAAATCTTCGAACTTTTTAAGACCGGATTCGGGATTGATTCTTTCTGCGGCCGAAGTCACCGACATGAACGGCACGCGGTTTTTCCAGAAATCACCCTTAAAGGTAAAATCGAAGTTGAAGGTATACGTGCCGGACCCGAGACGCACTGTATCTTTCTTTTCATCTTCCAGCGGTCCGATTTCCCTGAATTCGAGGTTACGGATTTTAAACGTCCCCGTACTTTCCTCCGGTACGATGAGCTTCCCGGTCCGTCTCCGGTAATTTATCTCGAAATGCACCTTCCCGGGGGCTTCGATATATGAATTTCTGAAACCGAGAAATGTCGTATCGAGCAGCCAGATGTACCGCGAATCCTGAACAAAAAGGCTGCAATCGGTATAGACACCCTCGTCGGCAAGGGCATCGGCATTCAATCCGATAAGATCCGGGCTTTCGGAATCGTCAACGATATACATCCCCTCCCCGACCTTGTAAAGATTCCGGGGTAGTTCCTCATAATCGTCAACGGCGTACATGAGGTTGGCAAATATCCAGGAATCACCGGGTGTCATGGTGATGTCTCTGCGGGCATGGCTGATTGTGGTCTTTCCGTTACCGTACGGGTAGTTCCAGCGGCTCCGGGAACCATCGGCCTCATATTCCAGGCGGCGTTCGGCTTCATCGGCGCTCTTTATGAAAAAGGTCTTGTCGCCCTGATGGACGGTGAGGAGGTTTCCGGCGAGGTCCACATCACCGCGTGTCCGCCAGCGGGCATCGAGCCGGAAATCGCCGTCCCGGAGGGCTTTGATTCTGTCGAGAAACAGGAAATACTTCCCCTTCCTCCAGATAATCGTGCGCTCCCAGTCTGCACCGTTATAATCCCGCGAAGTCGTGCGTGTAATACCGAATTTTTCAAAATCACCGGCGCAGTCCAGTACTGTCAGAGGCGGCGGGTCTTCCTGAATACCGTTACGGGTTACGGTGACACCGTTATGGTACTTCGGAGTGGACTTGATATAATCGAGGTCAAACAGCCAGATGCGGTCTTTCCAGGTAAGACGGGAAATGGTGTTACCGTCAAGGTGACCATGCGAAAAGGTGGAAATACCATCGAGCAGCATATATTCATCCTGAGGATCGAAATTCCACCGGTACGATATCTTGTCAGAATAACGTCCGGCTTTAACAGACAGGTGCGCAATGTTCTGAGTCCGCAGGGAGCTCCACCTGAGCGCTCCCTCATCGAGCAATACGGGGAACACACCGACAAACCGGGACGGCTCTTCTTCAGGGATATCGACAGCGTATATTCCGCTGTACATGTCCTCTACGGAGAAAACACGGTCGGCGCCGAAATGCATCTGTATAGGGTTTTCCCCTTTTTTGTCGCCGCTTTTCATGGTGTCGAGGCTGATGACCCGTTCCTTCGACCCCCAGTTGTAGAGCCACTGATACTGGCCATCACCGTAAAACCAGGCACCCATGCCGTAAAACTTGAGCTCCATGCCCCGCGCGGAACCTTTAGCCCGGTGGGAATATCCGCCCACATCCCCCAGGCTCACCGGATCACGGCGGTTGTCGATTGTTGCGGTCACGAGATCTATGAGCGAACGAAGGCGGTTACTCGAACAGAAAGAATCATCGCCGCGCGACATATCGTACGTAAGCAGGTGGAGCGGCGAGAGATAAAAATAATTTCCTGCGTCGTCATTGGGACGGAACGAGTGCTCCTGCCCCCTGTCGAAGGCACGCCGGTATTTCTCGACCATCGAATCGAGACCGGCGATATCATATTTCTCCGTAAAATACCGGTGAGAGTAATAGAGGCTCAGAGCGAGAAAAGTGGTATGGTTCTGCCTGCCCTCGTCGAGGGGCGCATTCTGTACATCGAGGTTGGGCAGCCACCGGACGAATGTCATATACCCCCAGAGAACCTCTTCGATGATCTTCCGGTCTGCGGGGGTGAAAAAGGGATCGTCATCGATCAGCTCCCACGCATACACCATCTTCCAGAGGTTGAAGTAGAGATTCGTCCATCCCTCTGGAACCCACTGCCCTGTTTTTTCCGCGCGTTCGTGGCACAGATAGAATCCATCGCGGAAATGCTCCGCCCATTTTTTATCACCGCTGAGAAAGTACAAAAGTCCCCAGTTCGCTATGCTCCAATAGGGCGCCATGGTGGTTCGAAGGTTCTGCCGCACGTTGTCGAGAGTTGAATCCACACTGTCCGGAGGTTTCGGTAATTCAAGATCGGACTTGAGATAGTGCATTATTCCGAGGGTCGATGCGCCCTGTTCGATGAGGTTTACGAATTGCTCGAAACCGGGCATGATGTCCTCGTCACGGCTTACTCCGATGACCATGACCGACCGACCGGTATTCCAGATCGATGCGGCGGGATGAACGATCACTCCGCCGGCGCCAGGGAAATACGCATCTGCAAAGGCGAACCGGCGTTTGTAGAGATCGAGCGCATAGCGATTATCGGAAATATTCCCGATGATAATGAGGTGTTTGAGGCCGAGCTCGTTTTCGAGCGGTTCATCGGCGCACCGGAAGGGGATTGTGCTCCCGCATTTCGATGCCAGAAGAGCCTGCATTTCCTGAACATGAGGTTTTGCCGCAGCAGGGTAGATAACTATCAATTCCTGTGGATCGAGCGGAATCGTGAAATTTTTTTCAATAGGTTTTTTCGGAAAGGCTCCGGGAATATAATCATTGTTCTCCTTATATGCATATACGGCATTCCGGGGGAAAAATCCCACGATAATAATGAAACATATTACAACACATGACAAGCGTCCGGAAATATTCATTGTAACCGCCTTTGAAAAAACGTATTCGTTGTAAAAACAATACAGATTAACAGAATTGACTGGTATGTTATAATATAACAGGAAAACTCAGAATAACTTATACGCTTTAATAAACACAATGAATGGGTCTAAAGCTCCGACAGTTCCACAATAAAAACATGATACATAAAAATGATTTATACAAGTACAAATGTTTCCGATTATATTACTTGTTTAAAAAGTGATTGTCATCACAAATCGACTCCAATATAATAATCTATATTCTCTGTAATAGACGATATCGGTGGCTGATTCGCACGGTACCATGAGCCGGAAGTGTTTATAACATCATTAAAAGTCCGCGGTTTCAATTTCAGAAGGATTTATCATTCCGGAGAAACTCGCTTGAATAAAAAGTTATATGTGGGATTGAGCATAATACCATTCCTTGTGGCTTTTCTTGGAATTTCCACGCTGACACAGGCACCCTATACCGGTCTGACGTATGAATTGAAAGACGGGACATGGTATATATCATCGGTTTCCCCAAAAGGTCCTGCCGGGAATATACCTGAGTGTACAGACGCGGAAATTGTCGCCATAGAGGATTTCGAGCTCGAATCGTTCGATCTCGTAGAGGACTTCGATTATATACCCGACCGGGAGTCGCTCAATCACTGGTGGAAAGCACAGACATACTTTTCCCGGCATGTAAAACCGGACAAGCCGCTTGTACTCAGACTCAAAAACGGCGATGTATACAGCTCTGCAGAAATTGTGCCTGTCCGCTTGCCTGTGGCTGAAATTCTTTACAGAGTCGGGATGATGTTCTTTCTCGGGCTTTTTTCACTGATAATCGGTCTTGTGGTTGTTTTGAAAAAGCCCGGTGATGTGCGCGCCCGTTCTTTTTTTTACATGGTGTTCTCCGTTGCGCTCATATTTGTAACCTTCGGAAGTTATACATCCCGCGATACAGCTTTCAATATCACTATTTTCAGTGTATTACGAATCATAAACATTTTCGCGTTCGTTTATTTCCCCGTCCTGTTTTTTCATTTCTGCTGCCTCTTCCCCCGTGAAAAAAAGCTGGTTACATACCGGTTTTTTACACCGGTTCTTTATACGATCCCGATTATCGTAACCGTTCTCTATCAGCCGCGTATTTCATACCTGTCGCTCAATTTCCTGTTCATGGCCGGGCTTGCCTCCGGTGTGGGTTTATTCATATACAGTTACGCCACATCGAAATCTCCCCATGAACGGTATCAGATACGGTGGGTTTTGGGGGGAGTAGGAGTATTTTCAGTCGTATTCATGATGACGACATTTATACCGATCCTTGTCACGGGACAACGGCTTTTCAGCGACAGGGTTCCGAGCCTGTTTTTTATTCTGATACCACTCTCAATGGCTTTCGCCATAACAAAATATCATCTCATGGATATCGACACCATATTCGATAACTCGGTTATCTATTTTCTCACACTCTGTATTCTTGCGGGACTCGATGTGGGAGTCATCAGTACGCTCGCCCGTCTTAAAAATCTGGCTCTTGCTATCAAGGAACCCTTCGCGACGGTGATAGCGCTCTGGTTGGTTGTTCTTGCTTACATTCCCGTAAGGAATAATATAAACAAAGGCGTAAAAAGGATACTGAGACGTGATATTTATGATTCCCTGGAAGTATCTATCAGGCTGAGCAACAAACTCCTGGCCGCTCACAATGCAAAAACCGTGGTGGATGCGGCTGTTGAAACGGTAATCGGAATCCTACATCCCAAAGGTATTTCGGCTTATATATACGGTAAAGAAAACGACAGGGAAGTCGCTGTTCCTTATTTCGGAGAATGTGAAGATTCACTCATAACGCTTGCGATAAAAGCCCGAGAATATAAAGAACCATGTCCGCTCTACATGATCGATTCGGAGTTCGGAAAACTACCTGAGGTATATACAGATGGGGTTATCGTTACCCTGCGCACATCGGCAGGTACGCTCGGGTGCCTTCTGCTCAAGAACAAAGAGTCGGGCAGACTGTATACCCGCCAGGATATAAACCTCCTCAAAACACTTGCCAGCCAGACATCAATGGCCATTGAAAGCATCTTTCTCAAGGAGGAAAGCGAGCACCGTCGGCATGAAGCTCTTCGCGAGCGCGAAAGAATATCTAGGGAAATACACGATGGTATCGGCAGCAGTTTCAGCAACGCCTTAATGCTGATAAATCTCTTTGATAAGGATGCCGATGAGGATAAAGGCAGATCGGAGCGCCTGAAGAATCTGAAAAGTCTTCTTTCCGGGGGTCTCACCGAACTTCGCGATCTCATCTGGACAATCGAAGAAGACGAGTACAGGCTCGGCGACCTCATTTCTCATATACAGGAGAAGGCAGGAACAATACTCGGTTGTGAAAACATTCCATTCCATTTCGAGATCGATGTCGAACATGAGTCTCTGGCACTGCCGGCAATGGTAAGGCTCAACATTATCCGTATCGTTCAGGAATCACTGGCAAATGTAATCAAGCACGCCGAGGCCGCCAAGGTTGATATCAGAATAAAAAACACTGCTCAGCAGTTGAGAATCACGATAGCCGATAACGGCAGGGGTTATGATGCGGAACAGAACCGGACCGGAAGCTATGGACTGAGAAACATGAAAAAACGGTGTGAAGAGATGGGAGGAATATTTTTTTGCACTTCCGCTCCCGGCAAGGGAACGGAAATTATCATTTCACTTCAGGTTCCGCAATCGGATTAACTATTTTTATCATTCTGCCGCTCCACAGATGATTCGATCGCCCGCGCTACTGCCTCTCCTCTCGAATGAACCCTCATCTTCTCGTAAATCTTGCGTATATGATTGTTGACGGTATGAACACTTATATCGAGTTTAGATGAGATTTCCTTATATGATGCTCCGTGAACAAGATTATCAAGTATCTCCTCCTCACGAGTCGTCAGGGAATAACATTCGAGCCCGTTACCCGTTGCAGCGCTCTTTTCACTGTCCTTGAATTCATGGAGAATTTTCCGCGCGACCTTGCCCGAAAGAAAAGAACCGCCTTTTTTCACCTCATTGAGCGCCCGGATAATTTCCTCACGAGATGAGGCTTTGAGAATATAACCCGAAGCGCCGGCTTTAATGGAATCTATAATGGTCGCCGTGTCCTCGAAAACTGTCTGAATGATGATTTCCAGCCCGGGAAACTCTTTCTTGAGTGTCCGGGTTACCTCGATTCCCGATATTCCGGGAAGACCGATATCGACAAGAAGCACATCGGGAAGTGGTGCAGACGGTATTGATTTGAGAGCATCTTCTCCGGAAGTATACAGAGCGCTGACCTTCACATCCTCACTCTCGATGTATTCCCTGAGAAGGTCCGCAGCCACCTTGTTATCTTCGATGATAACTACATACAGCATGCCATGAAACTCCTGAAAGACCGGTATACGAATTTAAGGAATAATATAACAAATACGAAACATGGTAAATGACTAAAATAAGTCATATACGTATGACAATAACCCGATAATAAATGACGATTCCCTCTTGAATATACTATTTTCATCCTCTATTATCCACGATGAATATGTATTGCAATACATTGATTATAAATAGAATATATATGATTATTGCTGTTGATTTTTAACCCCGCAGAAAGGCCCCACGGTCACAACCGGTTTTTTTTAGTATAAAGAATGGGTGCTGTCCGAGCGAGCCGAAGGCTCGTGTCCCGAAAAACAGGCCGTGAACGGGGAAAAAGGCTTTTCACGGGGGGCCCTTTCCCTGGTTACTTCCTTTGGGCACGCAAAGGAAGTAACCTATAGAAAAAAGTGTGTGTAAAAAATGGAGGAAGGCCAGGACTATACTACCCTTGTTTCGAAGTGGATTTGTTTTTATATATTTTTTTATAAATGCAATATATTGATAATTATACAACATAATGTAATTATCATATTTATTTGTGTCTTTATGTCTTCGTGGTGAAATTTTTTCATGACTGATCCGGATTAAAGAAACTGCCCTGTCATTATCCCACATGAGTTTCTTGCCAAATGAGAATGGCCGTATTATTTTCATATTTATAGCTCCGGCTCCTGTTACCTGAACCACTATTCAGGGGGGAAACGTCATGTTCAATCATACCTCGCCATCGTACCGTAAAATATGGATACGTCTTCTTCTTGTTTCATTTACGTTTATTATGTGGGGAACACCGGCGACTGTCCACGGGCAGCAGACATGGAATGCATGGAAGTTCCGCATGCCCATAACCCTTACCGGCCGTGATACGGAAACTGCCGGCCTTGTCCCGGTCGATGTGACATTTTCGCTGTACGCTCACCAGTGTACCAGTCCCGAAAAGGAAATCCGCCTTATCCTGATGACAAAGGAAGGAGAAAAAGAGATTCCTTTCCAGCTCTCGGGGCTCTCGACATGGACGAAAGATACCGACGGCCGGCGGAGTTCCCCGACGGTCAACGGCATGATAACCTTTTTCGATGAAAAGAATGGGGCGGACGATGCCGAATACGCACTGCTGTACGGAAATCCGGATGCGAAAACGCCAGACTACCCGACCGACCTGAAGATTACCGGGAAAAAACCCGCATGGACAGTGGAAAACAGCGCCATGACCGTGCAGTTTCACGGAAGAAACCAGTCGCTCCCCGAAAACACCAATAAAGATTCAGGCCAGATATCCCGTGTCACCCTGAAAAAACATTCGGAGATACCATTTGCGACTTCCGAGGGAGTCCTTCACTGGAATCCGGGCATCTTTGTTCCCTCCCGCGGCTGGATTCACTCGTTTGCATGGGATCCCCCCGAGAAATGTGAAATCACGCAGGGTCCCCTGTTCGTCGAGATTCGCCGCAGCGGCATCTTCCCCGGAATACCCGAAGCGCGGCTGTCGATTACCTACCGGATATTCACGAACCGTTCATACGTAGAATCCGGAACTGTCGTGGAAATCCTCGATGATATCGGAGTAGTGGCGCTCCGTAACGATGAAATGATATTCCCAAAAGGATTCTTCTCTCATGTGGCATGGGAGAGCAACAGAACACCGGTTGTCAAACGGCTCGACGAATTCACCCCGGTCAACCAGCACGGCGATATTCTGCGTCTGCGGGATGACACTCCCTTCGTCACATTTTTCAGTCCCGACAAAAGCATCGGCGCCGCCTCGGTTCGCGAGGAATATGCCACGATAGGCCCCGGCGGCGCGCCCCCGACACTTTTCGACAATGCGACCTATGTCTCGAACGGAGATCTCCAGTACTGGTTCCGGCCGCTCGTTTATTTCCATATCGACTGGGACCGGAAACAGCTCATCACCGTGCCGAAAGGATCGGTGTATTCCGAGCGGAACATCTATTTCTTCTATGCAACAGATGGGGATCGACCCATTGGAGATGTTATCGCTCTCAGCCACGCGGTTCGCTCAAAACCGGATATAAAACTCGGCCCGTATAAACTGCCGCCGGCGAAATAAAAAAGGAATGAAACGCGGATTTTTACGGATTACGGCATGATTATGATTTTACATTGAAAAAACTGTGTCCGTATGCTTTCCTGCCTGTAACAAGACTTTTTGGGTGTACTCTTGTTTTATTCAGCTTCTTGAATCCTGAACAGGACATCTCTGTTCTCAACATACCTCCTTCTCCACCCTATAAATAAAAATTATTAAACAATAATTTCACCTGAATTCGTTTTATATATAAAAAGCTGTGTATACCGGTATAATGACGTTTTACCACCATTTCGCGTATAGAGGTTATAAATGGTTTTAAAATCCGGAATATCCGAATCCGTGGATATATGGGACAAGGGATGGCCGCAGACACCCGAGGAACTGGGAATGCTTGTCGATGCATTTGGTGATAAACTGGTGCTCACCGCTTTTCGGCGAGTCGGTAATCTCAGCGATGCGGAAGATGTGGTGCAGGAGGTTTTTGTCCGTGTATATACCGAACGCTTAAAACGGTCGAAGATACTTCATGTGAAACCATATCTTTACACAATGGTAATCAATATGTGTACCGATTTATTGCGTAAGCGCAAACGGCCGGAGTCGTATTTCGACTCGCTGTCTCCCGATGAAATCTCACACAATGGCAGCAATCCCCATGAAATAACCGTTGCCAGGGAAGAACTGTTCCGGATTGAAAAGCTTTTGGGACGATTGCCCAAAGCTCAGGCTGATGTTGTCCGTCTCAGGGTATTCGAGGAACTCCGTCTGAGTGAAATTGCCGAAGTAGTCGGCTGCTCGCTCGATACTGTCAATTCACGGTTACGGTATGGATTCAGAAAATTGAGAAAGATAGTTGCAAAGGGGAACATATAATGGTAATCACATGTCGTGAAGTCCGAAAATATCTGGATAATTTACTTAATGAAAACTCCGTCGGCGAACCATATTCCGAACTGGCCGAGCACATGGTAAACTGCCAGAATTGCAGCCATGAATACGAAATGGCACAACAGATACTCGCTTCCATCACGCCTGTCCAAAAAATACAGGCTTCGCCCGGTTTGAAGCACCGTATTATGACTGAAATCGATGTAAGAGCCGAAATAACATCGCCTTCCGAAGCGATCCCGTTCCGGAAGCATTTCAGAGGCTGGAAAATTCCTTCGGTGGCGGCAGCTTTCATACTGGTGATGTTATCACTTCTCTATATGACACAAAATTTCATTAACGACAACCAGAGCGCTCCGCAATTGCTTTCCCGGGCATGGGCAGCTGAGGAATCGCTCTTCAAAGGAAACGATATTGTCCATATAGTCAACGAAATTCTGGTCGAGCCGGTATCGGATCCCGTACTTACCCGGGTACGGTGGTTTCCGGTCACGGCGATCAGTGAAACAGGTAAAATCCGAACACATCAGCTCAATCTTCCGGCAGAACCGCTTGAACAGTATACGGTCAGGGACGAATCATGGTTCGAATTCAAAACCGGCCGGTTCGCACATATTTTTTCCGTCGACGGCATACCGGTATGCGCAAACTCTTTTGACGGCAAGGCTGTTTATACTCTCGATAACATGCAGTCGGGCGGATGGCAGATTCACAGCTCAACCGTAACCGATACATTCCAGCCTCCGAAAAATCCTGCAGAATATCTGGGAATCGGAGTGGGAATGTCAAACGAAATCAATCCCAATGATGTATTTCTCGAACCTGATGAAAAACACAAGGACAGTCCCGGATTCCGTTTTGTCAGGGCTGATTTCAAACTCGATACTCCCGTGAAGGTACCAATACCTTATCTGATTTTCAAAATCCGCGAGAGCGACAACATTCTCATGGAAATGGAATGGGTCTCTGAAAAAGAATCCATGATGAAAATCCGCCGCGTTTCAGTTGCATCAGCCGAAAAACAGGATATCCCGTGGAGCCTGACCGGAACGGACAGTCTCGCAAACTCCGCTTCAAAACCTCCCAAAGCAAGCATCAGGTCCGATATGGTCATCACGGATGTTTCCGTCCGTCATATGGTAAGGACCGCCGATTTCGACACATACGTTTTCGCACATAATCCTCCCTGGACAGACCATCGTGAAATCACCGATATTCTCGACTTAGTCAGTCCGCCCCACAGGATGTTCAGTATTTCATATCGTGCAGGGGATGGCCGCCATGTTGTATTTGTCCAGTCACCCACCTACAACATGATGTTAAAAAACATTATGAATAAAAGCACCCTGAAATATACTTCGCCGAATGGATTCAAGGTGTGGAGCGGGTCTTCTGATACATGGCTGGCAAATATACTTCTCACCAGCGCCCGATCAACGATCAAGGATATACCGTCGAAAGATGTATCGGGATATATTCTCGAATCTCCGGATGGTACTTTCCCCTGCCTCGCTGTCAACGGCACATTATCCGATAACGAGCTGCACAATCTTGTCGACAGCCTGGTATCCGCAAAAGACTACCGGGAAAAGTAGAAAAGTGGTAAGCGTAATCCACTTGACATGAAAAAAAGTTCTGTCTTTTCAAAAAACAGACCGAATAATTAATGAGAAATAATCATGGAGTTGGAAAACGGAATGAAGTATCTCAGGATATGCCAGCACGTCATGAATTTTACGGTTGCATCCAAAAAACACATAATTTTTGCCGTTGTGCTGTCATGTGTGTTCAACATGTTCACGGTGGCTTATGCTCATTGCGGTAATACTATTACAGAAACAGGGAGAGGCTTCGTTATTCTTGAAATGAATCATGCGGACATACAGGATATGAATTCATCGCTACAACGCAGCGGTTATCCGTCGTTCTCAAAGAAAATTGCAGGTATCGGTATTGGTGGATATAGTATATCATGCAACAGAATAGTATTCGATGGCTATGCCATGTTGTACATACCGGCCAAAAGGCACCTGACCATGGATGGCGTTCGGCACGATACATCGCTGAGCGGATTGTTTGGAGTTTATAATATCGGTTATTGCATCTACAATAAAAACGGAATCGGAATCTTTCCACTCGTCGGAATTGGTTTTGGCGGACTGAGATTTTCCATCAGGGACAGGAGCGATCGCACATTCGATGACATCCTGAAAAAACCGAACGGAACCACATTGAGTTCCGACATGATAGTGACATTCAACTGCGCGCTTGGAATAGATAGAATGATCTTCACAAGAGAAACAGGCTATTTTCAACGCGGTTTCGCTACGGGTATACGGATAGGTTATAAATACAGTCCGCAGAAATACGGATGGACAAACGTCGTTGAAGGACCTGATATATTTTTAACAGGCCCCTATATCAACCTGACCATCGGCGGAGGATATAATAAAAAGAAACAGTGACACAATAAGCCCTTTATTCGTAAAAATATTATACCACGAAGACACAAAGACACAAATTTATATAACATATTATTCGTACTATTCTTAGCAATTATTTAACTTTTACACCCAAAAAGATTTAAAAAAACAAATCCGCGTAAATCCGTCCGATCCGCGTATATCCGCGTTCTATCAAACCTTGTGAATTGATCGGAATAACTCCATTCGGAACACCTCCGCGCTTGACCTTCAAAAAAAGTATCGCTATATTATTTGGATAGTTCAACGGAACATGCTATCGTGCTATTGTATATATATTTCATATACTTAGATATATTCAGCCGCTGCATTTTCATTACGGATTTCATGGACACCCGTGAATCCGGTTACATTTTTTCCCCGGAAACCAGACATGAACACCAAAGACAGCATCTTCGTCAAGGGCGCACGCGAGCATAACCTCAAGAATATAGACGTCACCATTCCCCGTAACACGCTCACCGTCATCACCGGTCTTTCGGGCTCTGGGAAATCGTCTCTTGCCTTCGATACGATCTATGCAGAGGGTCAGCGGCGGTATGTGGAAAGCCTGTCCGCATATGCCCGTCAGTTCCTCGGGCTCATGGAGAAACCCGATGTGGAATACATCGACGGGCTTTCACCAGCCATTTCGATCGAGCAGAGCAAGGGTTCCCACAATCCGCGCTCAACGGTTGGTACGGTGACGGAAATCTATGACTACCTGCGGCTCATGTTCGCGCGGCTCGGTGTACCGCACTGCCCCAATTGCGGCAGGGAAATCAGCCAGCAGACCCCGCAGCAGATCGTGGACGAGGTCATGTCACTCCCGGAGGACACCCGTATCCAGATACTTGCACCCCTTGTGAGGGGGCGAAAAGGCGAATACCGCGATGTTTTCAAACGAGCGCAGGCGGACGGCTATATCCGCGCCAGGGTGGACGGCGAGATCAGGAGTCTTGAAGAGGAGATTATTCTTGATAAGAATATAAAACACACCATCGAAGTCGTCATCGACCGTCTCATGGTATCCAACAAGATACGGACACGGCTTACCGATTCGGTCGAGACCGCTCTTAAGCTTGCGGACGGGCTTGTCATACTCAACGTACCCGAAACCGAGGACCGTCTCTTCAGCGAGCACTTCGCCTGCCATGAATGCGGGATAAGCCTTGCCGAAATCGAACCGCGGCTTTTCAGCTTCAACAGCCCGTACGGTGCTTGCCCCGTATGTTCGGGTCTCGGAACCCAGCTTGAGATCGACCCCGAAAAGGTTGTCCCCGATGACTCTATCTCTGTTATGAAAGGCGCAATAAAACCGTGGGGAGTCCCCCGCGGCCACTGGTATTACGCTCAGATTCTCAGTGTAGCGGATCACTACGGCGAAGACCTCACGAAACCGTTTGTGAAACTGTCGAAGAAATTTCGCGATATCGTGCTGTACGGTTCGGGTAAAACATCGATCAGATTCAAGTATACAAGCGCGAGCGGCCGCGCACGGGGTGAGTATTACGGCCCGTTCGAAGGTGTCATTCCCAATCTCGAACGCCGCCACCGTCAGACCGAGTCGCAGGAAATCCGGACATGGATCGAGGGTTTCATGCGTTCGATGCCCTGCCACGAATGTAATGGCGCACGCTTGAAAAAAGAAGCGCTGGCAATCACATTCAGGGGCAAAAATATCAACGACATAACGGTAATGTCGGTCGACGAGGCGCTCACATTTTTCAATTCTCTCGAACTCCGGGAAAACGAGGAACTGATCGCCCGTCAGATACTCAAGGAAATCAAGCAGCGGCTCGGATTCATGAACAATGTGGGGCTCGACTATATCACCATCAACCGGACGACCGGTACCCTTTCCGGCGGCGAAGCCCAGCGCATAAGGCTCGCTACCCAGATCGGCAGCCAGCTTGTCGGGGTGCTCTACATTCTCGATGAACCCTCCATCGGTCTCCACCAGCGTGACAACAAAAGACTGCTCAGCACATTGCTTTCCCTGAGAGACCTCGGAAACACAGTCCTCGTCGTCGAGCACGACCGTGAAACCATGGAGAACGCCGATTACATCGTCGATCTGGGTCCGGGTGCCGGTGTACACGGCGGAAAAGTGGTAGCTTACGGGCCGCCTTCCTTTATCAAGAGCTCATCGTCGCTCACCGGACTTTACCTTTCGGACAGGGCAAAAATCCGGATGCCGGCAAACCGCCGCATGGGGAATGGCCAGAAATTGACACTCAAGGGCGCGACTGGAAACAACCTCAAGTCCATTACAGTCGATATTCCGCTCGGACAGTTCATCTGTGTAACGGGCGTTTCCGGATCGGGGAAATCGACCCTTATCAACCAGACGCTCTTTCCCACTCTCTCCACAAAACTCATGCGGTCGAGCATGGATTCGCTGCCGTATAAAAATATTCAGGGACTTGAACATATAGATAAAGTCATCAGTATCGATCAGTCCCCCATCGGCAGGACACCCCGATCGAATCCGGCAACCTACACCGGGCTTTTCACACCGCTTAGAGACCTGTTCAGCCAGATACCCGAGGCAAAAGCGAGGGGATACAAACCCGGGCGGTTTTCGTTCAATGTCAAGGGAGGACGGTGCGAGCGATGCCAGGGCGCAGGCATCATCAAGATCGAAATGCATTTTCTGCCCGATGTATATGTACCATGCGAGGAATGCAAGGGACGGCGATACAACCGTGAAACGCTCGACATACGGTTCATGGGCCTTACTATCGCCGATGTCCTCGATTTAACCTGCGATGAGGCTCTCGATACATTTCAGAATATACCTGTCCTGCACCGTAAGCTCAAAACCCTGAAAGACGTGGGGCTCGGCTACATTCATCTCGGCCAGCAGGCGACGACGCTTTCCGGAGGCGAAGCCCAGCGTATTAAGCTGGCGAGCGAGCTTTCACGGGTCAGTACCGGGAGAACGATCTACATTCTCGACGAGCCGACAACAGGACTTCATTTCGCAGATGTGGAGATGCTTCTCGGTGTCCTCGCGCGGCTTGTGGATATGGGAAACACGGTCATCGTGATCGAGCATAACATGGATGTGATCAAATGCGCCGATTACATCATCGATCTCGGTCCGGAAGGCGGAGACCGTGGTGGAACGATAGTCGCCAGAGGCACTCCCGAAGAAATCATCCGGATCAAAGAATCATATACCGGTCAGTATTTGAAAAGGGAGATTGAAAGTCTGGCATGTACGGAATGATGCCGGAATATTCAGGAATGACAGCCCGATAAATATATCCGGCGAAAAGAACGGCATTGTCTGTCTGGCAGCCGCGAAACACTCATAACTTCTTACAGTCCGAGACAACCCCTCATGCATTTGATCATATCGGAAAAGTGGTTGTTGGTGAGCCTGTAACAGAAATTACCTTCTTCCCTGACCTTCTGGACAATTCCTGCGCTTTTTAGAATTTTAAGCTGCTGACTGATAATAGGCTGAGGAAATCCGAGCATTTCCGACAATTCCATGACCCGAAGACTTTTCGTTCGGAGGGCATCGATAATTCGGATACGGATGGGATTGCCGAAACCTTTGAAGATTTCAGCAGCAAAATCGATTTTTTTGGGATCAACGGTCTGTAGATTCATGTCATCTGCTCCTTCACATGAAAATATATAGTAATATTACTATTGAGTCAAGGGAAAAATCAATGTAAACTGAATATTTTATAAAAGATGTAAATGTCTAATCATTATAATTATCAGTTGATCATTGACTTACGCTCTGCAAAATGGTATATTCAAGTGTTATTGATAACTGCTCATTTTTCTTTTTGGAGACAATGAACAAGAATAATGGAAGATGAAAAAAACGCTCCGCAAGAAGTTGATAATCACTCCTCATGGCGGATCACACTGACAGTAATGTTCATAGCCCAGTTTTTATCAGGAATGGGCTTTTCTTTTATATTCCCCTTTTTACCGTTTTACTTTCGGCACCTCGGCGTTAAAACCGAATCAGGCGCGATGATGTGGATAGGCTGGTCATCCCTTGTTTTCGGGATTACCATGGCTGTCTCGGCACCGATCTGGGGAGTTTTTGCCGATCGGTACGGCCGTAAAATCATGGTGCTTCGCTCCATGTTTGCAGGGTCGATAATCCTCGGTCTGATGGGAGTTGCAACTAACCCGTGGCATCTCATGTTCCTCAGGTTTTTCCAGGGAATGACTACCGGTACGGTTTCGGCGTCCATTACGCTTGTATCGAGCGTCACACCATCGGCAAACCTCGGATTCAGCCTGGGCCTCATGCAGACAGCTGTACTGCTCGGAAGCTCGGCCGGACCGCTCATGGGCGGCGTTCTTGCCGATAATTTAGGTTTCAGAATTCCCTGTGGTCTTGCCGCTATCATGCTTTTTATCGGCGCTATCGTTGTCATTTTCTGGGCAATCGAACGGTTTGTTCCTCCTCGAAACAATAAAATCGAGGGATTTAAAACCATGGTCGGCATTCTCAAAACCCCCGGTTTTCTTGTCATTATGGCAATCTTTTTTTTAGTGTACATGCTTAACACCATGTTTATACCCATACTGCCATTTTATATCGAGAAACTGTCGGGCGATCCGTCGAAATCGGCAACGCTCACGGGCATATTTGTCGGCGCTTTCGGTCTTCTTTCCGGTATTTCCGCCCCTCTTTTCGGAAAACTCGGCGACCGTATCGGTCACATCAAAATACTGATTACATCACTTGTACTTGCAGGCCTGTTTTCTATTCCGCAGGCAATGGCTCACAGCGTCTGGGTTCTTTTCATCGAACGGTGCCTCATGGGACTCGCAGCCGGGGGAATCATCCCATCGGTCAATACTCTTGTATCGAATTCAATCTCCCGCGATAAAGTCGGCAGCGCTTTCGGTCTTACCGCGAGCGTCACCTGCCTCGGTATCGGTGCGGGGCCCCTTATCGGCAGCACTTTGGCGTCACTATTCGGTTTGCGTCTGCCGTTCGTCATCATGGGTATCCTTGCACTTTTAATCAGCCTGAGCGTATATAAAATGGCACATCACCATACACACGGAATTGCTCCCGCTCAAAACAACAATTGATACCGGGGCAATAGTTTATTAAATTATATGGTATTATGTGAATGATAAAAGGCATAAGGCATAAGTAACAAGGTAATATATATACACTGTCTTTATACATCAGAATTACATCGTTATACATAATTATTCCTTTTGACAAAAGAGAATCGAATATAATGATTCCGGGGAAACACCATGAATCTCAAAGAGTTTGTTGATCCGCCAAAGCATTGTCGCCCTTCGCCGTTCTGGTCATGGAATTACCGAATGGAACCCGCTGAAATCGAAAACCGTATCCGCGACATGAAGAAAAGGGGATTCGGAGGTTTCTTCATGCATTCACGGACGGGGCTTCGCACGCAGTACATGAGCGACGACTGGATGAGGGCTGTCCGCCGCGGGATCGAAGTAGCCCGTGAAGTCAAGATGGAAGGCTGGCTGTATGATGAGGACCGCTGGCCGAGCGGATTTTGCGGCGGTAAAATATCGGAAAAAAAGCCCGAAAATCTCGCAATGGCTCTTACCTGGACAGAAGATGTTTCCGTATTGAACGAAAACGAGCTAAACGATGTTATTGCATTTACCCGGAAAAATTCCGGCGGCGCTCAGGAGATTCTGACTGAAAAGCCGGAAGACATGACCGGAATCGGGGCATTTTATGTGCGGCGGTATACACGGGGGCATTTCTGGTTCAACGGCGAAAATTATACCGACCTGCTCAATCCACAGACCGTTCAGGATTTTATCGAAGCCACCCATGAGCGGTATTCAAAGCTTTTCCGGTATGATTTCGGCGAATATATGCCGGGAATTTTTACCGATGAACCGAATGTGAACCGCACCATCAGGTGGTTCGACAGGGATGACCACCGCCCGTTCTCGTTCCCATGGACGCCGGGATTCGAGACATATTTCGAGGGACTGCATGGTTATTCTCCTGTTCCGAAGCTCGTCCATCTCCTTACAGGTACTGAGGAAGGATTTAAATTCCGTCACGATTTCTGGCGGGCTGTCAACGAGCGATTCATCGAAGCGTTCACCATCCCCATCTCACAGTGGTGCAAAGAACACGACCTCAAGTTTACGGGGCACTACCTGTACGAGGACGATTTCTACCCCATGATATCGTCGGGAGGAGCAGTCATGCCTCACTATGAATACATGGATGTCCCCGGTATTGACCACCTTCAGCGCGGGATATATCATCCGTGGACGATCAAGCAGGTCTCCGGTGTGGCGAACCAGATGGGCAAAAAAAGGGTGATCTGTGAAATCTTCGGAGCATCCGGGTATTCCATGAGCTTTGAGGATATGAAATGGATCGCCGACTTCAACTGTGCTCTCGGGGTAACGTTTCTTTGCCCGCATCTCGTACAGTACTCGATAATCGGCGAGCGGAAACGTGATTTCCCGCCGACATTTTCCTATCACCAGCCATATTGGGATCATTTCAAGGTCATCAACGACTATCTCGCCCGCATTTCGTGGACAGCAAGCCAGGGAAAAGGAACGGCAAAAGTGCTCGTTTTAACCCCGATTACCTCGGCATACGGTGCATACGATATCGGCGGCGAAAACGGCGGCGAACAACTCAAAAAAATCGAAGATTCCTACCATGCGGTTGTTGAGGAATTCATCGCGGAACACATAGCGTTCGATCTCGGAGAAGAACGTATACTCGCCCGTCACGGCAGGGCTACGGGAACCACATTCTCGGTCGGAAACGCCGATTATTCCTGTATCGTGCTTCCCCGCGCGCTGACATGGCTTTCCTCCACAATGGAGCTTCTCGAATCGTTTACCGGCCCGGTCATCATCATGGGTGAAGCGCCATCAAGAATTAACGGCGAGCCGGACGACCGCATATCGTCATATCTCACAAAGCCGAATGTAACCGTCATGCCTGATGATCCCGCCGGTGCAGCGACGACAGTGATCGAAAAAACGGGGCGCGATGTATCCGTCACGCTCCCGGACGGCTCACAGGCGCGCGGAGTAATTGTCAATCACCGTATCGAAGCGGCGGCGCATCTCCTGTTCCTCGCAAACACCAGCCGCTCGGAAACCGCGGACGTTACTATTACGGTCGATGCCGTCGGCGGAGTTGTGGAGCTCGATCCGGTTACGGGAAGAGGCTACCGGTATGCTTCAAAACTCTCCGAAGGCCGCACGGTTATCGAGACGACCCTTAATCCGGCGGGCAGCAGGATTTTTCTCATTGACCAGACCCAGACATCTGTTTCGGCTCTTACGGAAAATATATCCGAAGAAATTCTGACCATCGAGGGACCCTACGCCTTCGACCGTCTTCACGAGAACGTTCTCACAATCGATCGCTGTTCCCTCGAATTCGACGGTAAGAAGATTTTAACCAATGTACCGGTCTGGAAAGCGCGCCGTGAAATCTGGCGTCATACGGGCATTGACGAATTCGACGGTTATCAGCCATGGTTAATCGAGACAAAGAATGTGCGCACCCGGACGAACAGGACTGTGCTCACATTTACCTTCGAGGCACGCGGGATACCGGAACATCTCGAACTTTCCATGGAAAGCGCCGAAAAATTCACCATTGAAATCAACGGCACCACTATCGAACCCTTTGCAGGCAAATGGCATATCGACCGCAACATACCCGCGCTCGACCTCAGCGGGCATGTCATCGAGGGAACCAACACCATAAAGGCCACCACAGACTTCCTGTGGGACACTGAAATAGAAAATGTGTATATTGTCGGCGATTTTGCGGTCGGAAAAGAAGAGGAAGGTTTTCCCATCATCACCGAGAAAGAGACTCTCGATGCAGGAAGCTGGGTCGATCAGGGATACCCGTTTTATTCCGGATCGATGATCTACAAAATGGAATTCGAACTGGGTTCAATTGAATCCGACCGATATGAAATCGATCTTTCCGGCGCAAAAGGGAGCACTTTCTTTGTCGTGGTCAACGAGACAGAAGTCGGCGAAATATCCTTCCCGCCATACCGTGGGGATATAACCGGGGCATTGAAACAGGGTGTCAACACCATCGAAATCGAGGTGATCAGTACGCTCCGGAACACCCTCGGGCCGCTTCACCATATCGACGGCGACAACCTTAAATGGGCTGGCCTGGAACAGTTCATCGATTCAAAACCCACTGATGAACAGGCACGCGTTACCGGAATCCGCGATACATGGACAGACAGCTATAACTTTATCCCGTACGGGATTATCGCACCTCCGAAACTCGTCAGGATTACCCGTCAGCAACAGTAAACGGCATCGTAGAGGGCATCAGGGAATCAAGACTGGTAACTTTTTCGGGATTATGTGGCGGTTTTACCTCACAGCAGCCCATAAATTCTAACGCACAAACCGGATGCCTATCACAAACCCGGGCCACAGACGTTTCCACTGGTTTCCCGATTTATCCTCGCTCATCGACCATGATGCCAGATCGGAACCATCATTGACCTTTGAAACAAGGTAATTGAGTGTCGGGCCGCCATACACCGAGAACGATTCGCTTACATTCCATCCACCCAGTATCCGGAATCTGGTCAGCTCGTTCAACCGGTCAGTCCAGACGTCATCTTCCGATATATGCTGGATGAGAGCATCGATATCCACATAGTACGAATCACGATAGCGTATATGTCCGCCGAAACCCCACCCGAGCGACCAGCGGAACGTGTCGCCTGCCTGCACTCCCATGAATACCAGATTATGAAAATAATCGGTTCCGGAGCGGTAACCCACATTGATAAACCGTGATTCGTCAATCCACGCATCATATTTGACCGGCACATCCGAAGCCCGCGAGACCAGACCTATCGGTATAACGCCCTTTTCACCGGATACATTGAACATTCCGATCTGAAGACCGCATTTCATGTTTTCGGCAACATTAGCTAATCCGCTTACCTGGACACCTCTGAAATCACCATTAACGATACTGGCAAGCCCGCCTATCTGGATTCCCTCGAAATCATTGTCACTGACATTAGCGAGTCCGGCCGCCTGCACAGCTTTTACATCACCATTGACAACATTGGCGAGCCCGCTTACCTGAACGCCCGTAATATCCTTGTTGGTCACATTTGCAAGACCGCTTACCTGCAGGGCTTGTACATCGCCGCCCACGACATTAGCCAGTCCACTTAACTGAATTCCTTTAATATCCTCGTCACTGACATTGGCGAGTCCGGCCACCTGCACAGCTTTTACATCGCCATTCACAATATTGGCAAGCAGGCTCACCTGAGCGCCCGTAAACTCTTTATTGATAACATTCGCAAGACCACCAACCTGGAGAGCCTTCATATTGCCATCCACGACATTAGCCAGTCCACCTGTCTGAAATCCCCCGACATCGCCCCTGATGACATTGGCGAGCCCGGTGACCTGCAGCGCTGTCACATCGCCATCGATCACATTGGCAAGCATACTCGCCTGTATTCCCGTAAAGTCTTTGTTGATTACATTTGCGAGACCGCCAACCTGAAGAGCCTTCATATCGCCATCCACAACATTAGCCAGTCCGCTTATCTGTATTCCCATTATATCGCCATCGACAACGTTTGCGAGTCCGGCTGCCTGAATTCCGACAGCGTTATCACCCACGACATTAGAAACTCCCGAAACCAGAACTCCCGAAGCATTTTCGGAATATTCGTTCGAGTATATACCAAGCCCTATACCACGCAGTCTGGCGGCTTTCCCGCCAGGAAGATTGAAAGAAACATAGTTCGTTACTTTTCTGTCGCCGGCAATTAACTCGCCGATGCTGTATCCCTTCCAGACCGATATATTGACCGGCATATTCACATACGACGATTCCCAGTCGTTATTATTCTGTCCTTGTACCGCTGCCGGAATCAGGAATGCTGCAAACAGAATAAGACCAAACCGTTTCATGATGACCTCCCGGGGTGTGTTTTAATAAGCATGCAATTGTCCATATCGATTATGTATAGATGCTGAATCGAGTTCAGCATGACGATTAATCGTGAGTATGTGCTTGTTTATCTGCACTTGTTACAGAGTCTATACCAAATAAAAAAGAACAGATTCAAATCTGGCATGAACAGATGTATCTTTATGTTCTATTATATTTGACGAGGAAAACAGTGCAGAAGTTGGAAAATAGTACGCGAAAACGTAAATATGTGTAATAAATCTACTATAACACTTTATTATTTATAAATATATATACCTGAATCATTAAACATTATTGTTTCAGAAAATATTATTGGTGTGTCATGGAACGAAACGAAAAATCTCTTTAAAAACTTTCAAACCAGTCGAATACCGCCTCATACAGAATCTCATGACCGCCCTCGAACAGGGTCAGCCTTGAAAGACCCGATACCCGTCTCAGGTGGATTCTGCGTCCATACGCCGGGTCTTCAATCGTTCGTCGTTCAAAACCGTCGGGAATCTGCTGCTCGTGTTCAATAGAGTAAATGACATCTTCAGGGATGATATCCGCAGTTTTCCCGGAAGCTTTCACAAGCTCGTTATACGCCCGTATACTGTGACCCACCGGAACGGAACCTTCTCCGCCCGTTTCTCCCGCATGACCGTCATGAATACCCGCATTGATATCCATGGGAATGATATGTGCGCGCCAGAGATTTGTCAGCGGTGAACGTTTTTGGTATTCGCGGTCAACATTTTTAGAAGAACCGGGTGTACCGTCGCAGATATGCTCGATATCGGCGGCATAGGCAAGACCCCGCTCCTCTGTTTCACGATGCCACTGTGAAAGATCGCTTATCGGCACCCATGCGCTCACGGCGGTCCACGTCGAAGGAGAGTTGCCAGCGGAAAGAAGCGCCATGTGCCCTCCCCCGCTTGCCCCGGCAAGAAAGATATGACGATGGTCGACACTCATATGTTCGAATGCCCAGGAAACGGCATCGAGAATATCTTTAAGCGCGGCTTCCGAACCACCCGCGAGCGGATTGTTGTTCGGCCCGCGAAAATCGGGGAAAATACAGTTCCAGTCCCGCTCGTGACACCGTTTGAAATATTCATCGCCCGAATCCTGCATATACCCGTAACTCCATGTATGAAGCGCAACAAGGAGCGGGCGTTTATCGCCACTCGCCTTCAGGAATCGAATATGCTGGATTGCACCATCATACGATGAAGGGATTGTCGTAATCTGAACTTCCATCGGTCTTCCGCCTTCTTGTATTGTTTGAGAATGAATTTCACCTTTTACACCGAAAAATACCAGACCGGCCAGCGCCGCCGCGATGCAGTAAAACCCGAAATAGCCCAGTGACCCCCGCTTAATGATACTCAACAGCATAACGAGCGATACCCAGCCGCTCAGAAACGCCGCCAGAGTCCCGATGATAACCGGCCCCCACGCAAGGGACATGAATCCCGCCTCACTGACATCCTTTACAGCAAGCACCGTCGCCCCGGTAATGACCGGAATGGCAAGCAGAAACGAGAATTCTCCTGCCTCAGAACGCCTGACTTTCATGAAAAGCGCCGATGATATGGTCATCCCCGACCGTGAAATCCCCGGTATGATTGCCACCGCCTGCGCTATTCCAACCAATAATCCGCGCAGGGGATCGATATGCCGTGAATTTTCTTTTATAAAAAAAGTCCCAGTCAGTACAATTCCGGTAATGAAGAGCGCCACAAGCACGGGTAAAGGCGATGAGAAAAAAGCTTCGATGCTGTCTTTCAGTAAAAATCCTGCAAAAACCGCGGGAACAGTTCCGATACAGAGAGCGGTTATCGTACTGAGCCCGGACGATGTCCGATAGATAACGGGAACAGGCATCCGGTCTACAAGAAAGGAACGCATATCGGCAAGAAAACTGTAACTGAGCTTCATAATCGATGTTCTTAACACAACGAGCACGGCGAGCAATGTCCCGAAATGGACAAAGATATCGAAAGTCAGCATGCTTTCATCGATTCCGAGTATATGCTGGGCAAGAACGAGGTGTCCCGAGGAAGAAACAGGTAAAAACTCTGTGAAACCCTGGAGTATTCCGAGTATAATCGCCTGCAAGTAACTCATAAAACGTTTCCTTTCAGCATGATAAAGCCAAGCATGCGACCGGATTGGTCGCCGCTGCGACGGAAGGAATAGTATAAAGAATCACGGCAGATAGTACAATCATTAAAAATCTCGATATGGTGTTCCGCTACACCGGCATCTGTCAGGTGTGACACGAGCTCGGCTCTCAGATCGGCAAACAGGGAGCCGCCGCGGTCTGTAACGGATTCGGGTCTCAGACGACAGGCAACATCAGGCCCCACTTCATAACAGCACGGTCCGGCGGAGGGTCCCATCACGGCGACGATCTGCGCGGGGTCGGTTTTATAATGCCCGCTCATCAGTGCAACGGCTTTCCGGGCGATACCGTCAACAATCGGCCGCCAGCCGCAGTGAATCGCACCTATTACTTCATGACCGGGATCGTAGAGCAGAAGAGGAATACAATCGGCCACTTTAACACCAAGCAGAAGTCCTCTCCGGGCCGTGATGAGACCGTCAGTCCCGGGATAAACGCCGCCGGAATCGACAATTTTTACCGCGGAACCATGCACCTGTCCCATAAATGCAACCTCGTTTTCATCAGCTCCGGCATACCGGTAAACGATACGGTGGTTTTCCGCCACACGGGCATGATCATCAGGAGTATGGAAACCGAGGTTGAGTGAATCGAACGGCGGAGACGAAACACCGCCGGAGCGCGTGGTGTAACCACATACAACCTTTTCAGAAGGAACAGTGCGGGGAATAATGAGCTTAAAACTGTTCATCGTGGCTCTGGACATTTTTCGGTGAACGTAAATCGAAGCGGATGACGCGGTTAATTCCTTTGACTTTCCGTATCTCGTTCATAAGTCTTTGCAAATCCGAAAGATTTTTCACATCAACATCGAAATCATCGATGGCGATGCCGTCTTTGGTAATCACATTAGCAGACCGTATGTTGCAGTTGAATTTGGCGATGGCGGAGGTAATATCGTTCAGAAGACTCTTCCGGTTCACTCCCTCTGCCCTGATGCTCGCAACAAAAAACATATTGTCACCGGGTTCCCAGTTTACATCGATCGCACGTTCCATCTCGATGGGGTTATTCAGCACATTTTCACAGTCACTCCGGTGAATGACCATACCACGGCCCCTCGTTATGAAGCCAATAATCTCGTCCCCGGGAAGGGGTTTACAGCACTGGGCAAAACTGACGAGGAGATTCTCCATTCCCTGGATCGATACTCCCAGCCTTTTTTTTGTTTCGTCCTGCTGTTTTCCCCGCTTCTTTTTAACCGTAAAGCCGAAAAAGTTTTGAACACTGCGAATGGAAATGTCCCCCGATCCCAGGCTGACGACAAAATGTTCCCAGTCTTTCTGGTGATATTTACTGAGAAGTTTTTCATGCTCTTTATCGGATATTTTTTCGCCCCGCAGCTTCTCAATTTTCTGGAGCATCTGCTGACCGAGAGAAAGGCTCTCGTTGTAATACTGGCGCTTAATCCACCGTCGGATCAGGCTTCGCGCCTTTGCAGTCTTTACTGTTTCAAGCCAGCCCGGGCTCGGCTGTTTATTCGGGTTGGTCTGAATCTCGACCGACTCTCCGCTTTTAAGCTTCCTGTCGAGCGGAACCATTCGTCCGTTGACCTTGGCGCCGGCGCAATGAAGGCCGATCTGCGTATGGAGGGCAAATGCAAAATCCACCGATGTCGAGCCCATGGGAAGCTGAATGAGATCGCCTTTGGGGGTAAACACAAAAACCTCATCCTGGAACAGGTCCATTTTAAGCTCGCGCATGAAATCTTTCGCTTCGGGAGTTCCGCTCTGCCAGTCGACAACTTTCCTGAGCCACGCCATGTAGGAATCGATTTCATCGGGCTCGACTTTACCCTCTTTGTATCTCCAGTGTGCGGCGATCCCGGTTTCTGCGGTATCATGCATATCATTTGTCCGGATCTGAACCTCGACCATATGGCCCCCGGGGCCCATTATCGTGGTATGGAGGGATTGATACATGTTGTACTTCGGAGTGGCTATGAAGTCCTTGATGCGTTCGATGACTGGTGTGAACATGGAATGGATGATACCGAGGGAATGATAGCAGTCGGCAACGGAATTGACAATTATCCTGATGGCGAAAATATCGTATATATCCTTAACATCTTTTTTATCACGCAGCATCTTACGGTATATACTGTATTTATTCTTGAGCCGCCATTGTATGTGATGTTCGATTTTTTCTTCGGTAAGCCGTTTTTTGATCGGCTCGATAAACCGTTCAAAGTAGGCGTCGCGCTCGCCGACCAGTTTTTCGAGCGTGCGGCTTATCCTCTTATACTCGCGGGGATAAAGCCAGCGCAGGGAAAGGTCTTCCAATTCTGTTTTGATGGTATAGATACCAAACCGGTGAGCGAGTGGGGCGAATACCTCGAGAGTTTCATGGGCAATACGCTTTCTCTTTTCCACCGGCAGATGTTCAAGAGTCCGCATGTTGTGAAGACGGTCGGCAAACTTCACGAGCACGGTACGGACGTCCTGGGCGGTATAGAGAATCATTTTTCGGAAGTTTTCCGCCTGCATTTCCTCGGGGCTCATGAGTTTGAGCTCGGCGATCTTCGTGAGTCCCTCGATAATCGTGGCGATTTCATTCCCGAATTCATTCCGCACATCATCGACGGTCAGCGAAGTATCCTCGGCAACATCATGGAGAATCCCGCTGGCGATCATGACGGAATCGAGATGAAGATCAGCAAGAATCCCCGCGGTCTGGATGCCGTGATAAATGAACGGTTTTCCGGACATACGCCGCTGACCCGCATGAGCCACAGCCGCAAAACGAAGAGCCCGTTTTATGAGCTCCTTGTCTACATGAGGATTGTAGAGCTCGATTTTTTCAAGGAGTTTCGCAAACTCATCAACAACTTCGGTAAGCTCGACCGGCTCGATGGTATAACGATCCGGCGATGGTTTAACTCCCTGGTTTTTTTCAACCACCGGTCACACCTCTGTAAATATCATACGTTCTGGAAGCGAACGATTCGAGTGAAAATTCGGTTTCAATGATTTTACGGCCCCGCTGTCCCAGGGATTTTCCCCCGTTGCCGGAGGTCATCAATTGTTCCATGGCAGATTCGAGAGCTTCATGGCTGCCCGCGGGCACCACGATCCCCGACTCGCCGTGACGGACGATTTCCGGAATCACGTTGGTATCAGCGGCAATAACGGGAACACCCATCGCCATGTATTCCATCGCGATACGGCATATGGTCTCGGAACCGGTCGATGCTATCACTCCCGCATCGAGCGACCCGATGAGATCACGTATATCCTGTTGATAACCGATAAAACTGGTTCTTTTCAGAACTCCCGCATCAGAAGCCATGGCCCGTATATGTGCCTCCCTGAGCTGGGCATCCCACCCGGAAACCACAAACCACGTGCCGTGTCGCCGGGAGGCAAGAATCCCGGCGGCTTTGAAAAAATACCGGTGTCCCTTCACGGGGGAAAATCTACCGATAATCCCGAAAACAAAAGCGTCATCAGGAATTCCGAGGGCTTTTCTCAAACGGTTCCGCGGATAATCGTCCGAGAAGAAATCGCTGTCCACGCCTCCCTGGATAACATGAATCCGCGACCGGTCAATTCCGAATCCCTCGGCATAATACTCCCGTATGGTATTACACGATGTAATAACGCCCGCCGTTTTTTTCATGAGATACCGCGAGCCGGGATGAACCTTGGGCGGAATCTGGTTGCCCGAGGTTCTCACTACCGGTATTCCCGCTCCTCTCAGCGCAAGCGCCCATTGCAGATGATCGCTGCCGTTATGAACATTCACCAGGCTGACGTTATTGTCGAGCGCAAACGACCTGAGTCTGCGAAGCTCCCTGAAATACCCGATGGGATCATGTGAGGCGGAGCCTGAAACGCTCAGAGTATCAAGACCTTTTTCATCAGCCGTTTTAAGAGCGGGAGTACCGGTTCCCGCTGCTACCGTCACACGGTGACCACCCAGAGCAAGGCCCTGTGCAAGAGTTACCGCATAATATGCACAAGCATTGTACCACCGTACCGTTACCGCCTGAACATAATGCCCCATACAGTTCTTTCACGTTTGAATCTTGACAAATGTTTCCCTATAGACAATATTAATTAAGGAATATTCCTCAAACGCCACAGGAGTTATTCATGGAAGACAAATCAATTCCCCGACAGACCGTTGTTGCCACAATTTCGCTCAGCAACGGGAGAAGCATTTCCGGAGAAATCCAGATCGATCTGGATTCCAGGCTCTCGGACTTCCTGAACCTTCCGGAGCGGTTCATCGTTCTGCGCGATAAAAATCAAGCATTAAAAATCGTCAATAAGGATTACATCGTCGAAGTACATCTTCAATAACGGGAACGGCTGATTTCCCCGGGACAGGTATGTATCTGCTGTTTTTCGGGGTATATGATCGTAATCCCCGCTTCATATTCCCATCATGGTACGGGTCAGAAGCGGATCAAATACATAGCCAGCACCCTCCACAGCTTCACGGGCGCCTTCTTCGCGGTCAATGACACAGACGATCTTCAGAACATTGAGGCCAATTTCGCGAAGGCTTTCTGCAGCCGTTATTGCCTGCGTTCCCGTTGTCAGAACATCCTCGATGAGCACAACGTTCTGTCCCTTTTCGTAGAGACCCTCAACCACATTTTTGGTGCCGTAATCCTTGGCTTTTTTACGAACGAGAAGGAAGGGTATACCCGTCTTCAGACCGACAGCGGTAACAAGAGGGATGGCTCCAAGTTCCGGTCCTGCGAGAATATCCGTCTCCGGCGGAATTTTATCCCTAAGACCGTCAGCCACAATGCTGAGAATATCGGGCCGCGTTTCGATACGGTACTTATCAAGATAGTACGAACTCCTCCGTCCGCTCGAAAGAATAAAATCTCCTCTCAGGAGCGCCGCATCCTTTACCTTCTGTGCTAGTTCTTCGATGTTCATATTGACCTTTCCATAACAATCTTAAGCCGTTATGTTTCATTTCATAGTTATCCGACCATATATTCATGAAGGGATTGTTTCCGTATAAAAAATGACGCCGGAGATTTCTGTCAGTCATTTCTGGTGAAAAGAAACTCCAGTGATTCTTCAACTTCCCTCTCAGCCACATCATCGTGAATCCGCACAGCGCCTATCCCGTCGGGCAGGATAAACCTGTTACGGCCTCCAACAACTTTTTTATCTGTTGTCATCGCCTTCAAAACATCACTGACAGAGATGCCATCGAGTGAAACAGTCATACCCGCCCGGTCGATCAGGCTGTTCTGACGGTTGAAGTCGGCTTCACTCATGAAACCCTTTATAACCGCGATTTTCCCGGCAGCGATCATTCCCAGAATAACCGCCTCGCCGTGCTTGAAACGGCTGTATTCCGTAACTGTCTCAAGCGCATGACCCACCGTATGACCGTAATTAAGAATTGCTCTCAAGCCCGCCTCGCGCTCGTCAGCAGCAACAACAGCCGCCTTGATACGGCAGTTCCAGGCGATAAAACGCTCCATGATTTCATCGGCGGCTTCGAGGCTCATGATCGCTTCAATATATTGTTCGAGGAACGAGAAAAACTCCCCGTCACGAATCATCGCATGTTTTACCGCTTCCCCCATTCCGCTTATGACCTCACGGTATTCGAGCGTTTTCAGAACATGCGGATCGATCAGCACGCCACGGGGCTGGTAAAAACAGCCGATGAGGTTTTTTCCGAGCGTATGGTTTACCGCAACCTTACCGCCAATGGACGAATCGACCTGGGCAACGATAGTTGTTGGAATCTGCACAAAGGGCACACCCCTGAGAAGCGTGGCGGCAACAAAACCCGCCACATCTCCAACAACTCCTCCTCCGAGGGGAATCACGATGCTCTTACGCTCAAACCGCGCTTCAATGAGCCGAGTCATGATGGTCTCGTAGGTAGCAAGAGTTTTAAATTCCTCGCCATCCGGCACAACAACAGCAGTAACGGAATAGCCTTCCGCTTCTATTGACTTCAGCACTGTGTCAAGGTACAGGCCGGCCACCGTTTCCGTTGTTACGATGGCTGCTTTTGCAGGTTTTTCCGCTATACAGGTGCGAATAAATGAACCGGCCCGACGGAGACTGCCGCTTCTGATCATGATATCATACGAACGTTCAGCAAACTCGACTAAAACTGTTTCCATAAAAAATCTGCTCTTTCAAAATAGAAATACTGCCTCATTAACATAATCGTATCATACCAGATATTATGCAGAATAAGACCTTATGATCTGAACTGACCACGAAGAATGGCCGCCATGAACTCCTCAGGGGCGTCATGGCCTGTCCACAATTCGAGTGATCGTGCGCCCTGGCAGGCAAGCATGGAAAGACCGCCGACAGTACGAGCCCCTCTTGCAGCGGCTTCTTTCAGCAGCGTTGTCTGCATGGGGGGAATAACAATATCGTAAACAATCTGTCCGGTGCGAAACACCGAAGGATCGGGCACCGGCGACGCATCTTCATGGGGATGCATCCCGATTGTTGTCGTGTTGATCACGAGCGACGCAGCGGGAATAACCTCGGAAATGGTTTTTTCATCGAAAGGACAGGAGGCAATTTTTTTTCCCGTTTTCCCTGAAAATTCCGTCGCGAGATTCTGAGCCTTCGGCAGTGTCCGATTGAGGATGCAGATTTCCTCGACCTCCGGACGGGTTGCGCATCCATATATAACGGCTCTCGCGGCGCCCCCGGCTCCGATGATACAGACCTTTGCGGGAAAGGAATCGACTCCCTCTTCCCTGAGAAGCCCCTGGACGAATCCGTACACGTCGGTGTTATCACCGGTCAGCAAACCATGCTCATTGATGATCGTATTGACCGCTCCCACAGCCCGGGCGTCATCGGTAAGACGGTCGAGATACTGCATAACCGCTGTTTTGTGAGGCACTGTTACATTCATGCCCCTGATGTCGAGTGCAACAATTCCGCGAACGGCGTTTTCAAGGTCTCCGGATTTCACATGGAACGGGACATAGACGCCGTCAAACCCCATTTTTTCCATTGCTTTCGTCTGCATATGGGGCGACATGCTGTGACCGACCGGATCCCCGATAATTCCGCAAACCATTGTCGTACCGCGTAAAAGCATTCCGCTCAAGCCTCTTCCGGAATATCTTCCTCTGCCGGCCCTTTTCTCGAGCAGCAGCTTCCATGCGCCTCTTTACAGAATTCTTCGAGAATTCCTACAGCCTCTTTCCATGAGCACCGCTGCACGAATTTAATGACAGCGACAAGCACAAAAAGTACCGTAGCCAATGCCGCCAGAAACCTGATAAATGATTTCATCACCGAACCTCCGTTAGAATAACATTTTGGAACACAACTCAGACAACGTTAAATTTGGGAAGTAAATTTTCACATGAAAAATCAGCCCGATCTATTCAAAGAATTTATAGAACACGGATTATCGCGGATCGGCTCGTCGCGCTGTCGCTCTGACGCAGCGGAGGAGGATTTTCACGGATTTGTTTTTTTATATTTATATCTTTTTGAGTATCAACAATTTATCATTGCTAATAATAGTATAAATAATATCTTATATCTATTTGTGTCTTTATGGAAAAAATTTTCATGAATAATCCTGGTCAGTATGCTGAGTGAATAATCCCTTTATCCATCCGTTGAATCGAATGGTCATTGTAATATAAATGTCTGGAATGAAAATGCAACATGCGCTTTAAAGCAGGATGCAAGGGCAGCTAAAACCGCTGCAGAATACATCATGTTGTAACGGCACTGCTGCCGCTTATAAAATCCTTCCGGAAAGCTCCCTGACGAGCCTCAGAAATTCACTGACAGGATAGTCATCACTTCCGGAACCATCAATGGTCACCGCACTTGATGCCGTCATACCCGCAACGGCAAGTGCAAGCGCCACATCCGGCTTCCCTCCCGAATCGAGGACACCGCCTTGCAGCTCACCTCCCCCGCGCAGTACAATACCTTCGGTGAAATCGCCGACACGGATACCGCATTTTTCAAGTCCGCGCGCAAGAAGCTTGAACGCTTCCCTTCCCACTCCCGGTGCATCGGTAATATCGCTAATAACCGTTTCCCCGGGAGCGGCAGTCGCAACAGAAGCGAGTATGAGAAGCTCATCAGTCATTGTCTGTGCCTGTTCGGGAGTAACATGAACTCCGTCAAGCCTGCTCCAGTCAACTCTTATATCCGCGATATCCAACAGCCGACCGTTTTTCTCCGAATCAGGTATCACTCGCGCCTTCATCCGCCGAAGCGTATCAAAAAATCCCCTGCGGCCCGTATCCCATACTACCTTTTCGATAATTACGCTCGAACGCTGGAGCACGGCGGCAAGACCTGCAACAGCGGCTGCAAGTGTGGAATCTCCCGGAATTTCAACCCGCACTTCCCCGGGTTTCTCCGCCCACTGCACTGTGACAATCCCGCGTGTTTTATCTCCTGAAATCCTTGCCATACGGCGTTCGAGTTCAATCTGCGTATCACCCGTTTCAGAAACGGGCGATAGCGTACACCCGAACTCGCCGAGCACCTTTTCCGAGGGCGATACAGCGCCGGAATTGAGCGAAACCGTTACGGAACTCCGTCCTGCCAGCGCGGCAGTGATAATAACCTCGAAAGCCCACTGGGAATGCACGGTGACCAGTCCCGGCGCTGCACATTCACATCTCCTGATCACCACATCATCGCCATCGGCGGTGACATGGTCAGTACCGAGTCCAACCGACGCGAGCCGTTTGATAAGGGGTCGTACATATTGCGCCCGTGCAGTTTCGCCATCGATAATTTTTACGGTTTTTGCGCAGAATACTGCACCTGTGGCGATACAATGGATGACGGCATCCGGAATGTCGCGATCCAGTATAACATCGCCGGCCAGCCGCGTGCCCCGCATCGTAAATCCTTCCTCCGTGTCGGTAATGCTCGCGCCATGTCTTGCGAGGAATGCCCGTAGTTTTTCAACATCGGGCGCCGTAGATGGATTGAGGATCGTCAACGGCTTTTCAACGAACATGCCAAGCGACATGAGCACGAGTGTCAGCCTGAGATCACCGGGAAGGATTATACTGCCGGATAGAGGCCCGGGAGAAGAAACCGTGAACTGCACCTTACCTCCTCAGACGGGCTGTATAACCGAGACGGGTGAGGAGTGAAACCGCATCGTTCGCAAGCGGCTCATTCTCGAACGAGAGCCGGAGCGTCCCTCCTTCGCCTTCGCGGACCTTGACAACTTCCATATCCTTGATATTGATGTCAACCCGGGCAAGCTCCGTGGCGATTTCGGCGATAACACCGGGTTTGTCTTCGACGACGACGAGGACTTCGAACAGGGTGCGCAGGAAGCCTTTAGTATCCTTTGGAATAGTCGCCCGTGTAATATTAGCTATCTCGAAATCTTCTCCCAGCGCCGGTGTTCCGATACGATCTCTGATACGTCGAAGATGATCGATATACGAATCGAGAGCCTCTTTTATGGCATCGTCGTTCGTTCGGCATATATCGTCCCACATGGTGAAAGGACTTGAAGCAATCCGGGTCATGTCACGGAAACCTCCGGCGGCAAGCCTGAGGTACGGCGCGGATTCGCTATCGAGTTTACCTGCCATTTCGACGAGAGTTACCGCAAGCATCTGAGGAAGATGACTGACTGTGGCAGCAATGCGGTCATGTACGGCGGCATCCATGATGATAACGGTAGCTCCGAGGGTTTCGAGAAATCTGCTGAAGCTTTCAACAATGGCTTTCGGAACGCCATCAACGGGTGTAAGAACATATATGGCGTTCTGAAACAGGAACGGATCGGCAGCATCGACACCGCGGCGTTCGGAACCGGTCATCGGATGACCGCCGATAAAGTGAACTCCCCGGGGAAGCACCATTGCCGCATGTTCGGTGATGGCGCGTTTGGTCGAGCCGACATCGGAAACGAGGACACCCGGTTTCAGCGATGAGCCCAGAACAGTGAGAAGCCCCTGGATACGGTGTATCGGTGTACAGAGCACCACGCAATCGGCGCTGGCAACCGCATCTCCGAGCTCTTCGTAACCGCAGCCTTCGTTGACCGCTCCCATCTCGATGGCGCTGGCTGTTGCGGCTCGGGATGAAACACCGATGATACGAATTCCGGGATACTTTCGTTTTATCGCAAGTCCGAATGATCCGCCGATCAGCCCGACACCAACAATGACAATCGTGTTAAACATATTCCAGGTTTATGGTTTGTGGTTTATGGTTTGTGGTTTCAGTGAACCACTCTCAGGTTCGATTATACAACCGTAAGGTTACCGGTACATGGTTACTGTTCGCGAATAACGACATCCTTGAACAGCGCCGAAGCATTGTTTCCCGGAGTACCGCGTAAGCGGAAACATATTTTACCGCCCGGAAGCTCTGGCTGCGCGGTATCCGCGGCATCGATGATCGTTTTTCCGTCGATTTTCATGAATACATGAGAACCGTCACGGCCGATTTCAATTTCATTCCAGCGCTCACCGGTGACATGGGTTTCCGCCTCCGCGAGGAGCACCATTCCCGGGTCTCTCACAATGAATGGTTTTCTGTCGTGCGCCGCATTGTGGAACGCAAAAACGTAATTCTGCACATTTTCCTGTGTCCAGAACCCGAAATTGCCATCATAATCGGACGGAATCAGAAAATCTCCTCCCGTGGTTTTGTCGGAAGCCGAGATAACCACAACGTTGACACTTTCGAAGGTGGACGGCTTCACTTTAAATGATACCACAACACGTGACGCATACGATTCCGGCGAAACAAGCATTACACCCTTTGAGCTGTCACTTTCAGCAACTCGGAGGGCATTCTCCGCCTGATCGATGGATACATTGCCGATACCATAAAACGGCCATTTCGCGAGCTCGGCGACCGGTATTGTTTTACCATCAGCGGTAGAAACCGGATAGGAACCGGTTCCGGGCTGGCCAGCATCATTTTTTGTTCTGGCTTTATCGTCGGAAGAGCATCCGGCAAGACAATAAACAGCCAATACTGCCATAAGAACTGTTTTTTTCATGATTCCCTTTCCGTATCGTTTCGTATAATCGCGGCGAAATGCGGACTACCCTTGTTATTCCCCGCCATTTCCATCAAACTGATCGATAAGTTCGAGAATTTTACGGGTATGGAATTCCATTGTTTTTTCATCCCCGGATGACTCGACATTAAGACGGACAAGAGGCTCGGTATTCGATTTACGGACATTAAACCGCCAGATATCACCAAATTCCATGCTGACACCGTCAATATCGGAAAATGCCGAAGCTTTATCACGATAATTCCGTTCAAGCATTGCCAGAACGCCATCGGGGTCCTTCACCGAGCGGTTTATCTCGCCCGAGCAGGGATACAGCCTGATACGTTCTTTCACAAGGCTGGAAAGAGTCTGACCGGTGATCGATAATTCCTCCGCCACCAGAAGCCAGGGTATCATACCTGAATCGCTGTATGAGAAATCGCGGAAATAATGGTGAGCGCTCATTTCGCCGCCATAAACCGCCTCAATATCCCGCATTTTCTCTTTCATGAACGAGTGGCCCGATTTTGAGATTACCGCTTCGCCGCCTGCCTCTTCGACAAGCTCGATCGTGTTCCATGTAAGACGGGGATCGAGTACTATTTTTCCTCCGGGATTCCGGCCAAGGAGCCGTTTTGCGAGAAATCCCACAACATAATAACCCTCGATGAAATGACCGTTTTCGTCAAAGAAAAAACACCGGTCATAATCACCGTCCCACGCAACACCCATGGCGGCTCCGGCAGATATGACCGCATGAGCGGTAACGGAACGGTTCTCGATAAGAAGCGGATTCGGTATCCCGTTCGGAAATGAACCGTCCGGTTCGAAATTCATCCGTTCGAAACGGAACGGCAGCAAGGGCGCCATCGTATCAATAACCGGTCCCGCACAACCGTTGCCGGGATTGACCAGTATGGTGAGCGGTTTCAGAACATCGATATTGATAAATGACAGGATACGCCGGACATACTCATCCATAATATCCTTTCGGGCGGTATTCCCGGTATGCAGTGTTTTTACCGGAATATCACCCGTACGGACCCGCCGTTCCATGTTCATAAGTCCGGTATCACCACTGATGGGACGGGCGCCGGCGTGCACAAGCTTGATTCCGTTATAATCCCTGGGATTATGACTTGCTGTCACCATGGCGCCGCCGCCCATTCCCTCGAAAGATGAGGCAAAATAGACCATTTCCGTCCCGCACAGGCCGATATCTACCGTATCGACCCCGGCATCATGAATACCTCTCTGAAGAGACTCCGAGACTGCTTCACTTGTTTCCCTGATATCACGACCGACTGCCACCGGTCCCTGGGGACAAATTTCCGCAACATATGCACGGCCAATGTCATAGGCCATATCTATATTGAAATCATCGGGGATTCTTCCCCGGATGTCATATGCTTTGAAGCAAGCGAGTTTCCTGATATCCATATATGACCCTCACCGGTAAAATGATTATGATCTTCAGTATGTATATCAAAGTAATATCAGAGATAAATAAGTGCAAGAGGGTACTGTCATGAAATGAAGAAAAAAGAGGAATACCTGCGGCAGGGTCCCCCCCTTTATACTGCACCCCTTAGTGGTATCCCTGCCGCAGGCAAGCAAATCGCTCATGAAAAACGGCTTATAAATCCTCCCATGAGTTTCTTGATTTTTTCAACATTATTTTTCGGTATTTCTTCCTGTTCCTCGAGCCCGTAATATGCTTCGTTGTATTTGTATTCAGGGTAATCGGCAGTATTATCGGCTCTCATACCATTGAGCACTATTCCGACCAGATGAGCCTTGACCGTGTCCAGCTGTGATTTAGCCCGTTTTAATGAGCCACGGGATACTTTCCCGACAGCATAAACGAGTACAACCCCATCCACCTTTCGTCCCAGAACAGCCGGGTCAGTGGTCGGAAGTACCGGTGTACAGTCAAACAGTACCATATCGTAATCATTCCGGACCTCATGTATGAATTCATCCATGACATCGCTGTTCAGCAGTTCGGACGGATTCGGAGGTATCGCCCCGCAGGTAATGATATGAAGATTATCGATGCCGGGAGTAAGAACAATATCGCTCATCCCAAGCTCGCCGGTAATAATATCCGTAACCGTCTTAACGCAGTCACGCCACTTGAAATTACCGAGGATAATCTCGCTGAGTCCCCGCTCACGATCGAGTCCGAAAATCTGATTCAACTTGGGTTTACGCATATCGCCATCGACGAGGAGCACGCGGTTTCCGCTCTGGGCCATGGTCAGGGCAAGGTTAACGATAGTGGTCGTTTTCCCTTCGCGGGGTGACGATGACGAGAACATGAGCACTTTGACTTCCCTCTCAAATGAAATGAACTGAATATTGGTTCTCAGCGCCCTGTATGACTCGGCGAGTGTGCTCTTTGGAGCATACTTGATTACGAGACGTATCTGGTCATCATTCGTTTCCGGACTGGCAGCATCGCTTGCGGCACTTTCCGAGCTGTATCGCCCGGGGCCGTATTTATCTTTGAGATACGACATTTCTATTTGGGGAATGATGCCTACAACCGGCACACCGAGATAGGCTTCCACATCTTCGATGGTTCCGATGGATGTATCAAGGGCCTCAAAAACAAATCCAAAAACCAGGCCGAGTATCAGACCGAGAAGCAGTCCGATAAATGTAACCGATGTGGTTGATGCCGGCGAATTAACCGGTTTAGGTTCAATGACAGCAGGAGTTATTATAGTAATTTCGTCGATGTTTTCGGATTTCTTTATCTGAACGGCCTGGAGCTGGCTCATGTAATCAATATACTGATTACGAAGGAGATCTATGTCGGTCTGCATTTTCTGGAGTTCTTCCTTCTTATTATTAACATCCTGAAGCTGCTGCCTGAGATTTTTGCCGACCATTTTAAAACCTTGTTTCTGCGAATTTATCAGGTTAAGTGTCCCTTTCAACTGGTCAAGGAGCGTTTTTTTGGTACTCTCAATTTTATTATTAACCGTCCTGACTTCGGGATGCTCATCGGTATAATACCGTTTGAGATCGTCCCGCTCACTATAAAGTTTCAGGAGCTGGGAATAGTTATCCCTGAAAATAACCCCCTCTTTCTCAGCAAACGCTCCCGAAATTGCTGAATCATCCAATATGCCATTTTTACCAACCTGGGCTATCATCGCCTCAATGGAATGTTCACGGGGGGTGAGATCATTTTCATTGCGATAGAGGTTCATCATATCCTGAGAAATCGCATTATTTGTGTAATAAGGCATAAGACTGTCATTGTCGGCTGAAAATTGTTTTAATGCAGCTTTTGCCACTGCCATTGCTTTTTCATTTTCCACAAGCTTCTGTTTGAGATACTCGATGGAATTATCGATACGCTTGTTGACTTCAACCCGCCTGAAGTCTTTATAGGTTTCGGCAACTATCTGAGCCAGGTCACGAGCTTCCACCGGATCATATCCCATAGTATTTATGGTAACAATATTCGTAAACTCAGATCGTTCCGGAGTTACCATGGTGGTAATATTATTCACGACACTTAAAAGCTTTGGGTCTACCCTGATAGCCTCATTACTGTCAACTTCGGCAATCGCTCCGAATCTCCGGGCCACCTCCGCCATGACAGGAAACGATGTTATGGTCTTGACCTCGGTTTCGATTTCATCGGTACTTGTATAACCATACGACTGCATAAAAATCTCGTCACCCTTTATTACCTTATCGATACGAATCGTCGACGAAGAAGCATAATATGCAACGGTATTTCTTGCCTTGAATTTAGCAAACACAAAAGATAAAACCGCCATCGCAATCATGGAAAATATTATAATCGATCTTCTTTTCCTTATTATTCTCCAATAATCGCGCAAATCAATATCATACTGTGCCATTCCGGTTACCTCGATATTACACTAATAAGCTTTATAAAACAGTTCTTTAAAGTATTTATGCGAATACTCTCATCATTTCGTTGTCTGATATAACGTGAAAGTATAAGTCAACGTTGAAAGAATTCCAAAGAATGTCGACACGGTTTGTAGAACGAGCGGCATCCTGCTCGTAGGTACAAAAATCATGTCACCATCCCGGAGTTGATAATTCAACTGTGTATTACCTTTATTAAATATATTTTTCAGGTCTACTTCCATTACCTGAGCCTTTTTCCCTTTGTTTACCCTGATAATTCTCACGTTTTTAAGATCGGCCTGTGCGGTCCATGAACCGGCTTTGACAAGAGCGTCGAGGAGCCTTTCCCCCTGGCGCATTTTATATACTCCCGCCGTTCGAATATCGCCGAATACAATCACCGAAAAGTCTTCAATACCGGGAACATAAACGATATCACCGGGCTTCAGTAAAAAATTAGTTTCATTTGTGGGATTTAAATTTACTTTCCTGAAATTGAAAAACCGAATCGTTCCATCCCGTGAAATAACCCGGATAGAATCCTCATGGGCATTCTCGAGGGGACCTCCGGCTCGTGCAATGAGCTGCAGAATACGCATGGGAGCATTCAACTCGAAGTTTCTGTTGGCGATTTTCCCATACGTGGAAACAGTCTGGGAATACGAGCTCATGACGGTGATGACGACACGGGGTTCCTTGATATAGGTTCGCGCAAGCTCCTCGAGTTTCTTTTGTGCCTCAAGCACCATCAATCCTCCGAGTACGACATCCTGCTCGATAAAGGGAAGGTAAACGCTGCCGTCGCTCTGAACATATTTTTCAAGTTCAGTGGTCTGTTTTTCGCCAGCATAAACAACAATAAGCAGTCTGTCGAGGGGATTAATCATATACGTTTTCATGATATCCTGGGTATTGAAAGAGTTGTCACCGGCAGGAACATTAGGGGTTACCGGAGCAGTTTCCTGTGCCGAAACCGTCCCGTTCAAAACCAGTATACCCACAATGAATAAACAGCGTAATCCCTTTATCACACACGCCGAAATATCGTTTACCATGAGGTTTTTCACAGATACTCCACAAATTTCGTGATTTTAATGAACTGTAAAACGTTCTTGAGGTGATTGAAACACAATGGTTTGTTTATGTAATCAAATGCCCCGATTTCAAGGGATTTCTGGGCAATGTGCTCTGTAGCAAATCCTGACATCATCACTACCTGAATCCGGGTATTCATGTCCTTAATAGAGCGAAGGCACTGGAGACCGTCCATATCGGGCATGCGAATGTCGAGCAATACCACGTGGGGCTCGAAATCGTCAACTATTGGTAAAGCGGTAACCCCGCTGTCGGCGGTTTTGACAGTATATCCCTCGCTATCGAGAAAATCAACCAGAACATCCCTGATTGTTTCTTCATCGTCCACAACAAGAATTTTAAAAGCTCCCTTTACCAAAGAATCACTTTCCATTTCAAGCCTCTATACATCATTTATGTATGTGAGTCAGTATTCCCCCAAAATCAGGTAAAGAATCATCAGAACCGTTGTTTTGTACCACGATATCGGCTCTTCTGATCTTTTCTTCCTCCGAAAGCTGAGCAGCAAAGAGATCATCAATTTCCAACGAAGTACGACCGTCCCGCCGGATTAACCGTTTTCTTCTTATATCTTCATCGGCAGCAACACAAACAACTTTATCGAATATATTCCCGATTCCCCATTCGAAAATAAGAGCACAGTCCACGACAGCATCGCGCCCGGAGGATCGCAACGCGAGAACATGCTCTTTAATCTTCAGTATAAGAAGCGGATGGACAATCTGATTGAGCTTGCGTGTCTGTTCAGGGCCGGAAAAAGCACGTTTGGCAAGTACCCGTCTCTGAAGTCTTCCATCGGGACCGATTATATCGCTGCCAAAAACATGTGCCAGCTTTCCCAGAATCTCCTGATCGTTTTCAACTATCTCACGGCCGATTTTATCGGCATCAACAACAATCCATCCGTGTTTTTCAAACTCACTGGCAAGAAACGATTTCCCTGAACCGGGACATCCGGTCAGTCCGATTATCATAGCAATTTCACTATCTTACTGATAAAAAGTTCCCGGGTTTATCAAAATACTGCTATAATCCGGTATGGTTTTCAATGATATACCGATCAAAACTACCCTTTTTGCCGTGGTTAATACTTAATGGATTCCCGTTTTCACGGGAATGACACAAAACCGATTAATCAGTAACAATATGAGTTTTATGAATTAATTGAACAACAATATTATTATATCTTTCAGAGTACCGAGTATTTTATACTTTCAATCTTCCTGAGGTGACGATTTCCAGCGGCGGTGCATCCAGAAATACTGCTCTGGATAAAGCCGTATAACATCCTCCATTACTTTCGTATACCGCTGCGTGAGCGATTCCACCGTATCACCGGGGTAAATATCGACTTCACGGAAATAAGACTTATAACGGCCCGGGCGTGTTCTGACCGTCATAATCACCATCAGAGGAGTGTTATATTTCAGCGAAAGCTGCGCCGGCCCCTGAGGAGTCGAAGCTTTCCTTCCGAAAAAATCCACATATACGCCTTTTCTGCCGACATCCTGATCGGAAATAAGCCCGACAGCGCCTCCTTCTCTCAAAGCCCGGACGATATGTTTAATCGGTGCACCGAGGTTTACAATCCTCAGGCCGAACAATTCACGATACCGTGTTATCAACGTGTCCACAAACGGATTGGACTGGGATTTTGCCACAACAGTCACCGGAATACCCGCAGCCACAACCGACGCACCATTCAGTTCCCAGCTGCCGAAATGACCGGTGGTCATGATAATTCCACGACCTTGCATGAATACCCGGTGAGCCTCATCGGCATCAGACATATCGACTATCGAAAGAATCCGGCCTGCCAGCTTCGGGGCGAGGAGCAGCTCGATGAATGTTATTCCGATATGCTCATATGACCGGCGTGCTATCTCTTCCAGCTTTCGTTCGGTTAATTCCCCGCCCAGAGCATTCCTGAGATTGTCCATGGTGACATTACGGCGAATTCTGAACACATGGAAAGCCCAGAACCCAAGAATCCGCACAAATACATATACCCAGGCTGTCGGTATCGTCCTCAACACAGCACCGGCCATTACGAGCGAAATATACTCGATACGGTGCATGAATGTCCTGACGATACCCCTCTTTTTCAATCCTTTTCTCCACAAATACTGATATCAGCGGTTTCATTCAACCGCATACTATAGAAAAATATAGTATTTATCATAATAATGTCAAGGACTTTGATTATCAACAGGAAAAATACAAATCCACGTAAATTCGCAGCTTCTTGAATTTTATCAAAAACAAGAGCTGTTCCTGTTACTCTTCGGATGGCGGTCCGGGCCTGAACCGTATGATGTTCTCGGCGGCATCGACAACCTCCCACTGGCTCATGAGACGTTTATTCCGCCTTCGCTTGATAATGTATACAAAAAAAGACAAGAGCAGTATGATCGTCCATGTGCCGGGTATATATGTGAGAAGCATCCGTTTGCCATATGCCCTGCGGACAGAATCCAGATAATCACGCTCAAATTCCGCGGTCGTTAAACCGGAAGCCTCGAAAAATGCACGGTCAAATTCATATCCCCGCGACAGGTTTCCGAGTATCAGCGGCACAACGGAAGGACCACGCAGTGTTCCCAGGCGATTCACCGCCAGGAGCGACTGATCATAAGCAAGGGTAACATCGGCCCCGCGTGCCGAAAACACATCTTCGATATCCCGGAATGACATGAGCTCACCGCGAGAAACCTTCCATACCATATAGAGCCTGCCGCGGATTCCCCATTCGCCCGACAAGGCCTCGGCACAACCCTCGTGAAACCAGCGCGGTACGAACGTTCCTCCGGCGGCATCATAAATGACACAATGGACAATTTCATGGGCGAGAATCCGCTCGATTTCCATTTTCAGACCGGGCAGAGGGGATACAACGATTCTGTTTCCCGGCATGGCAGCCGCCGCGCTCCAGTCTGGAAGCACTCCCTCGGTTGCTTTACTGAATTCCTCGTCGGTGCCGGTGAGGATTATCGTTAAGGGTTTTTCAGGCACATGTCCGAGCTCGGCGGTAATGACCCGGAAACTCTGTTCGGCGGACTCTGAAACGAGCCGTGCATACCTTTCCCCGATGTCCTCATACTGTACGACGATATGGGGTGACGAAACAGTTCCGGTCTCACAGCGACATTCCGAGGGTATCCACATCATGAGAAGAGAGATTAATAGAATATCATACCCTGTCTTCCGTAAAACCGACCAAAACCGGATATCCCTTATCTTACATGATTTGTTGCCATTCATGCGATATTCCAGGAATTCTGTAATTTATTTTATCTACCTTACTTTCATTTCGAACCACGGAGCGCATCAATAACCGCATGAGCCGATTTCCAGAGATAAACGGTATCCATACCCACGGTAACCAGTGTAAAGCCCTGTTTGATATACTCTTTTGCTGCTTCAGTATCGAATCCGAAAATACCGATGGGCATCCCTGATTTCGAACACGCTTCCCTGACCCTGTTGATTGCGCTCAGAACTTCCTGATCCCTGACTTTTCCGATTTTCCCCATGCTCCCCGACAAATCATACGGTCCCACAAAAACAGCATCGATTCCCGGAACAGCAAGAATCGAATCGATATTTTCAACAGCATCTTTATGCTCGATCTGTATAATTACCGCTACACGCTCATTGGCATGCGCGACATATTCAGCGAAATTCATTCCATATTTCTGAGCCCTGGACATTCCCACGCTCCGCGCTCCCAGAGGGGGATACTTGCACAGCCTGATTACCTTTCGCGCTTCCTCGGCTGTGTTTACCAGCGGAATAATGATGCCTTCGACCCCCGTATCGAGCAGTTTTTTTATCCAGACCTCATCATTCGCGGGAGCACGAACAATGCAATGGCAGGGTCCATGAACCACGCCGAGAATTACCTGAATATCATCAACATCGAGAGTAGTGTGCTCAGTATCGAGAAAAAGCCAGTCAAAACCTGAATCAGACAGTATTTCAGCAACCTCGGGTGAAGACAGCGTAAGCGCTGTTCCGATAAGGGTGTCTTTTCTCCGCAGCTTGTCCAGAAACGTTTCATTCGGCATGGCAACCTCATGGGATTAACGGATTTAAAATGAAATACGCACCGGTAACTGTATATTTTAATAAATAACCATTGATGTTAATCCGTCCTGTTCGCAAATATTTAACGGAATGCGGATGTTCGCGGATTTATTGTTTTATTCTTTTCAGATGTGATCTATCGGCAATTTCAAAAGATAGTATAAATAATCTATTATATCAATTTGTGTTTTGTGGTGAAATATTCTCATAGATAATCCAGGCTAATAATATCTGGTAAAACAGATTTATTCATACGACAGATGTCGGCAGTATCGCTTGAATACGTCTGTAAAACCCGCAGATTCATAACAAAGAGGGCGGCATACAGTTAACCGCCCCCCCGGAGATTGTGCAATACGTGCCGTCAATGACTCATACATCAAAAATCTTTCCCGGATTCATGATGTTGTTCGGATCGACCGCCCGCTTGATGCGCCGCATGAATTCGAGCTCCGCATCCGACTTGACGATGTGCATGTACTTCTTGCGTTTATGGCCGATGCCGTGCTCCCCGCTCAGGGTACCGCCGAGCTTGAGCGTCGCAGTGTAGAGCTCCTCGAGCGCCAGTGGAAGTTTACGATGCCATTCATCCATCGAATCGGCGGGATTCTTGATGGGTGTCGCATGCAGGTTACCGTCCCCGGCGTGTCCGTAGCATGGAATCTGCATGTTGTACTTTTTTGAAATCCTGGCTATCTCCGGCATGAGGTCAGGTATCTGCGCGGTCGGTACTACGATATCCTCGAGACTCTGATGCGGGCTGACTACCTTGAACGCTTCGGCGATATTGCGCCGCACGCTCCACAGCCGTTCCGAGGTGGTGTAGTTGTCCGCGACATAGACCTCGATAGCGCCGTTGTCCATGCAGAGATTACCGATGGTATCATAATCGCGCTCGACAATCTGCTCGTCGCTGCCATCCACCGTAATGAGCAGCATGGCGCCCGCTTTCTGGTAGGGAATGGATTCATTGAGGTACCCGCACGAGGTGTGAACCGAAAGCTGATCCATGAACTCGATGGCGGTTGGAATGACACCGCCCTGCGTCATGATCTTCGGGACGACCGAAATCGCTGTCTGTACATCGGGAAACAGCGCGAGGAGATCGACCTGCGCCTTGGGGACCGGCAGGAGCTTGATGATAACCTTGGTGATTATACCGAGCGTTCCTTCCGAGCCGACCATGAGCATGCGGATATTGTATCCGGTCACATCCTTGATGATCTTCCCTCCGGCTTTTACAATCTCGCCCGTAGGGGTGACAAACTCGAGCCCCATGATGTACCGTTCCGTGACACCGTACTTCACCGCCTTGCCGCCGCCGGCGTTTTCAGCGACATTGCCGCCGACATAGCATGTTTCGAGGCTCATGGGATATCCGGCGAAGAAAAGCCCGTAATCCTTGAGCTTCTCGTTAATCTCGTTGGTGACGACACCGGGCTCGACAACCACCATCATATTTTCGGTGTCGATTTCGAGAATCTGGTTCATACGCTCTACCGACAGGAGAATGCCGCCGCAAATGGGCACCGCACCGCCCGAAAGTCCGCTGCCAGCACCGCGCGGAGTGATCGGTATCAGCTTCTCGTTCGCCAGCCTGACCATGGCGGCGATTTCCTCGGCGGTTCGCGGCTTCACAACCACATCGGGCATGTGGGCATATTCCGTGTCGGCCACCTCATCGTGAGAATAGGGCTCCATCTTCTCAGCGTCGGTGACCACATACTGCTCACCGACGATATCCTTCAATTTCCGGATAATTTCCTGATCAATCTTACCATATCGAACAGCATTCATATCTCTATTCCTTTTCAGCTTTCCGCCTGTCAAGTTCCTTGATGAGTTCCGGAATGATCTCGAACAGATCACCCACGATTCCGAAATCAGCAACCTGGAAAATCTGGGCATCGGGATCGGTATTGACCGCAACGATCGTTTCCGAGGTTTTCATCCCTGCAAGATGCTGAATGGCGCCGGAAATACCGAAAGCCATATAGAGCTTCGGAACGACCGTTTTACCGCTCAATCCCACCTGATGGGGATATTCCGCCCAGCCGCGGTCGATTGCATCCCTGCTCGCACCGACAGCCGCATCGAGCCTGTGTGCGAGATCATAGAGCATTTTGAAGTTCTCGCCCTTTTTAAATCCGCGGCCTCCCGAAACGACCCTGTCGGCTTCCTCGATATTGATCTCCCCGCCTTCCATGGGACGGAAACCGAGACGCTCCTCGCGGCCTTTCAGAATCTCATCGGGAATTGGTACCCGTACGATTTCACCGGTTCTGCCTTTTACAAACGGCGGAATGGGTGTGGAGCGCGGACGGACGGTCGCCATCTGGGGACGGTGGTTCGGTGTTTTAATGGTCGCCATGATATTGCCGCCGATAGCCGGTCGTGTCTGGAGGAGATTTCCCGTGCCCTCCTCGATATCGAGCTCCGTACAGTCGGCGGTGAGACCGGTTGTGGTCTTGGCGGCCACATAGGGCATGACGCTCCGCCCCGTCGTCGTTGCCCCGGCGAGAAAGATTTCCGGTTCATATGTTTTGATCAGATGCGAGAGCACATTCGCATAAAGATCGTTAAGATAGTGTGCAAGCTTAGTATTTTCAGCCAGATATACTTTATCAGCGCCTCGCTCGAACAACTCCTGTATACCACCGGGATCGACGGAAGAACCCAGAACGACCGAAGCAAGCTTCGTGCCCAGTTTATCCGCAAGCGCCCTTCCCCGTGTCAGGAGTTCAAATGAGATGGACTCGATACGCCCCTCATCCTGTTCGGCAAATGTCCAGACCTCTTGAGCCAACGAATTAACCTCCTGTTATACAAAGTCTTTCGCTGCGAGAAATTGTATAAGTTCATCAACAGCTTTTTTCACGCCAGTCTTTTTTATGTCAATCATGATTCCGTTTCTGGTGACTTTGGGTTTCATGATTTTCACCACCCGTGTCGGAGACCCATCGAGGCCGAGTTTTGCGCCCTCGACCGTAAGGTCGTTCCTGCCTTTCGGAACGATCTCCTTTGTACGGGCGGCCTGTTTGCCGCGCAGTGTCGGAAGCCGTGGCGAGCTTATTTCCTTGACAACAGTCAACAGGCAGGGCAAAGGAAGCCTGAGCGTTTCGTACCCGCCCTCGATCAGCCGTTCAACAGTCACCGAGCTGCTGTCAATCGAAACGATTCTGCTTACGAATGTTGCAAGGGGGAGGTCGAGCATGGAAGCCATCTCGGGTCCGACCTGGCCGGTATCTCCATCGGTCGCCCTGATACCGGCGATTATGATGTCATAATCACCCATGGTCCTGACCGCCTCGCTGAGAACATACGAGGTAGCCCATGTATCGGACCCAGCGAATGCCTTGTCGGTCAGAAGGATACCATCATCACACCCCATCGACAGCGCTTCCCTGATCGCTTTTTCAGCCTTAGGCGGGCCCATGGAAAGCACCTTTACCGTTCCGCCGTGCTCTTCTTTCAACTGGAGCGCGCATTCTATCGCGTAGAGATCGAGCGGATTCACGATACTCTCGACCCCTTCACGGATCATGGTTCCTGTTTTTTCATCCATCTTGACATTCCCCGTTTCGGGGACCTGCTTAATGGGTACGATTATCCGCATGTAACCCCCCTCGTTGCTGTATTATTGAAAAAAAACGAATATTCATCACAAGAGCGATATAAGATTTTTTAATATATTTTATTAGTCTTGCAAGTTCAAGTGGTTTTGAAAAAGTATGGAATTTAACCACGGAGACACGGAGAAAAAAGAATCCGGAAATTTTTTCCATACACGGAGTGTATTCGGCCAGGAAAAAGAGTATCTTTGGCATTTGAAACTGCCGGTGAGAGTATCAATTCAGAGAAATAACAGGTTGTGCACGCATGTCCTGTATACTATTTTCGTTTATTGTCAGGTTATTCCATATCCGAAAGGATGTCCGTGACGATATCACGTTATCATTAATTTCTATACACATTGATTATGCGGTTTTCCTGAATATCATGACTTTCTGAACGGGAGGTTCTATATGCGTCTGACTGTGCATAGCGTTTTTTTGGTGAAGATTGTGGTCGCTGCATGTTTAATTTCCGGCTTTTTTATCCCTATAATCCATGCTCAGGAAGGAAAACCTCCCTTCTTTCCGGATGCCCGGTATGCCAGTGAAATCCCGACGCCCGCGGAAGTTATCGGATTCTTACACGGCGACAGGCCCGCCCGTTACGATGAGGCCGTCCGTTATTTTAAAACGCTCGCGGAACGATCACCCCGAGTGCTCATGTTCGAATCAGGCTCGACTCACGAGAACCGGACTCTTTACTATCTTATTATCAGTTCCGGTGAGAATATCGGGCGTATCGAAAATATCAAGAAAAATCTGTCATATCTGTCCGATCCGAGGACACTGTCATCGGAGGATACTGCCCGTGACATCATAAAAACCTCTCCGATAGTGGTCTGGATGATGTATTCCGTTCACGGCGACGAGCTTTCGGGGGTCGATGCATCTCTTCAGCTTGCATACCATCTCGCAGCCGGAACCGACTCGACGACTGTCGGTCTCCTCGACAAGGTAATCGTGGGAATCGATCCCATGGAGAATCCCGATGGCCGCGAACGCTTCCTTGCCCAGATGAAAGTATGGAATGGCGTCATGTCAAGCACGGACGGCCAGAGTATCCAACATACCGGCGTCTGGCCGTGGGGACGGACGAACCACTACCTCTTCGACATGAACCGCGACTGGTTCATCCTGTCACAGCCCGAAAGCCGCGCCCGTGTCAAAACCCTCCTCGAATGGAATCCCCAGGTCGTGGTCGATGCGCATGAAATGGGAATGTATGACACATATTTCTTCAACCCGCCACGCGAGCCGATCAATCCCCATATAAACAAGACCATACGCGACTGGTGGCGAGTGTTCGCGGCGGAACAGTCACAGGCGTTCGACCGGTACGGCTGGAGCTATTACACCCGTGAATGGGCGGATGACTGGTACCCCGGTTACGGCGAATCGTGGCCGTACTTCACCGGCGCCGTGGGAATCCTGTATGAACAGGCGCAGACGGACGGTTCACAGGTCAAACGGCCGGACGGCACCATGCTGACATTTCGTGAGGCTGTGCACCACCAGTTTATCAGCTCCCTTGCGAATATCACAACCGCCGCCCGTAACAGCACCGCCCTGCTCGGCGATTATTATTCGTCGAAAAAGGAAGCTGTCTCGCCGCCCTCCAAAGGCGAAATCCGGGCGTATTACATCGATCCGGGCGTAAATCCTTCACGTGCCCGCCGTCTCGTGGAGCGGCTGCTCATCCAGGGAATCGAAGTAGACACAGCACAGGAGAATTTTCAGCTTAAAAACTGCATGAGTTTCCGTGACTCGCTCCCCGTTACGAAGACGCTTCCGAAAGGCACGTATATCATCAACCTTTCTCAACCGCTCCGGCCGCTCATCAACGCCATCCTCGAATTCGATCCGCGCATGTCGACCGCTTTTCTCCGGACAGAGCGTGAACACCTCGAAAAAGGAAAAGGCACACAGATGTACGAGGTCAGCGCATGGTCGATGCTGCTCGCCTATGACGTCGATGCCTGTGTGTCCCCGGAAGCACCTCCCGGGAATACGGCCCGGCTCAAAGGCATGCCCGAACCCGAAGGATCGGTTGACAATCCCGCACCGGCTTTCGGATTTCTCATCGATTTTCGCGACGATTGCGCCGTCGATGCGCTTATACAGCTCTTCAATCGCGGATACACCGTGCGTTCCGCCGAAAAGCCGTTCAGGGCCGGAGGACGCTCCTTTTCCCGGGGCAGCCTGCTCGTGAGGCTGAATGAAAATCCCCGGTCGGTAAGCGGCGAGATGCAGGCGATAGCCCGTTCCGCACACGTCTCCGTGTACGGGGTCGATACGGCGCTGAGCGAGGACGGGCCGGACCTGGGCGGGAATGAATTCAGACTGCTCACCGAACCCCGAATTGCCCTTCTGGCCGGTCCCGACATCGACATGTCCCATTTCGGGGCGCTGTGGTATCTCCTTGATTACGAGATGAAGTGTCCGCATACGGTTATCGATAACAATTACTTCGATAATTTCGACCTGCGGAAATATAACGTACTGATACTCCCCTCGGCGGGCGGGAGTCCCGAGACATATAAAAAGATTCTCGGCGAACAGGACATGAAAAAAGTCCGGGAATGGGTCAATAACGGAGGAACGCTGATAGGAATTGGCGCTGCCGCCTCATTCCTTGCCGACAGCACAACCGCGTTCAGTAATGTCAGATTGTACCGTCAGGTGCTGAAGGACATCGATTCGTACCGCGAAGCCGTGCTATGGGAAGAGAAGGCGGGGCTTTCGGTCATAGACAGTCTTGCGGTCTGGGAGGGTAAGGAACCCGCGAAAACCCGTGAGAAAGACAAGGAAAAAGAGAAGAACGGTAAACCCGAACTGACCGCCGACGAATTGTCGGATCGTGACGCAAAGCAGCGGCTCTATATGCCCCGCGGCGCCATTCTCCGCGCCGATGTGAACGGGGAGCACTGGCTTGGTTTCGGAGCAGGGGCTCAGGTCCCGGCGATCGTGTATACCTCATACGCTTTCCTCTCGAAAAATCCTGTGGAGACAGCAGCGCGTTTCGGTGACTCGGCTCATCTGCGACTGTCGGGACTGCTCTGGCCGGAAGCGAGGGCACGCTGGGAAAAAACAGCCTATGTAACCCGTGAGGCCAGCGACAAGGGACAGATTATCCTGTTTGCCGGCGATCCCGATTTCCGCTCGTATTTTTACGGCACCGCGCGGATATTTCTGAACAGTATCCTACTCGGACCGGGCTTCGGAACAGAACGTATGGTCGAATGGTAGGAACAAAAAGCAGGAAATCACAGGCAGATTCATCGTTTATACCTGCGTGCACCGTTTTCGTCAGGTTTGAGTAATTCGAGGTTCTTTATCTGGCCCAAACCATTGAACAACCATAAAACACGTTGATTACCTGTATATCCAGCCATTATATTAACACCATGAAAATTGCTACCAAAAACAAGAAAGCCTATCACGATTATTTCATTCTCTCGAAGTACGAAGCAGGTATCGTTCTCCAGGGAACTGAAGTCAAGTCGATACGGCTGGGACATGTCAATCTCAATGACAGCTATGCCAGGGTGATCGATAACGAGCTCTGGCTTATCGGCTTACATATAAGCCCCTATGAACAGGGGAATATTTTTAATCATGACCCTCTCCGGAAACGGAAATTGCTTCTGCATTCAGCCGAAATCGAACGGCTTCGTAAAAGCATCGAAGAGAAAGGATTGACAATTGTTCCATTATCATTATATTTAAACGGGGGTCGAGTCAAGGTAGAACTTGGACTGGCGCGGGGAAAGCATCTCTACGATAAACGTGAGGATAAAGCCTCACGCGACGCTCGGCGTGAGATCGACCGTGCCCGTAAAAAGGCGGCCTTATGAAAGCGCGATACAATGAGACTCCCGTACAGTCACCGGATTATCTCCCGGCATTTCAGACTATCTTCCGCTCATTATTACCGGTCAAGGACAGAATTTTTGACCACTTTTGGGCAAATATCAAGACCTCTTGTTACAGGATCATCGTTTCCGTCATTATTGCTTCCTTTATAACCTGTCTCGGAGCGTTTCGGGCTGATTCCGCCAATCTCTCGTCGGTTTCCGTCGTACCGGTCGACAGAATACCGTATGTGTCGATGGTCGAGCTCGCCGAGGCATTCAGGCTCAAAATCGATTATAATCCTCTTATCAACAGCCTCACGGTGAAAAGAGGTGCTAAAACACTGACACTCCAAAACCGTTCACGATTTGCACAGTGTAACGGCGCCACAGTGAACATGATGGCTCCGTCATGTCTGGTTCATGGAGCGTTATATGCTCCGGCTTCGACAGTACTGCCGCTGTTTTCAACGCTTCTCAACGGTTCGATCCGCTGGGATGAAAGAGTGCGGGCGGTTATTACGGAAGGCATGACAGGCTCCGTGCGGTCGGTGTCATTTGAAGAACGAACCCAGGGGACGCTCATCAGAATAGAGCTTGCGGAATCGCTGGCTTGCAAGGATACGCTTCAGTCTATCAACGGTCAGCGGTGGCTTCATCTGCGGTTGGAGGACGGGATATTCGATCCCGATTCACTCACCGTGATGCAGCCTGTCGGCATGGTTCGCTCACTCAGAACCTTTCCCGGTAACGGGGAGCTGATCGTTTCGTTCCTCGTTTCGGACGACATGGAAAATTACGATGTGACCAGAGGTTCCAGGCCACATGAACTTCTCATATCCCTCCGCCGTAAACGGTTGAATACGATCGCGTCGCTGGCCGAAAAACCGCCCGAACCCGTGGCGAGTATTCCGGTTGAACCGAATGTCAACGGTGATCTCTGGGTTATTGACACCATTGTGATCGACCCGGGCCACGGCGGCATAGACCCGGGAGCGGTGGGGCCTGGTGGAACGCAGGAGAAGGACGTTGTGCTCGCCATCGCAAAGGAATTGAAGAAAATCGCCGACAAACAGAAAGAAGTCAAGGTCATTCTCACTCGCGACACCGATGTCTTTGTTCCTCTCCACGAGCGGGCGAGGACTGCTCTCAAAAGCGGCAAGCTTTTTGTCAGCATTCATGCCAATGCAACCAAAAGCAAAAATGTTTCCGGTATCGAAGTGTATTTTCTCTCAGATGCAAAAACCGAGGACGCAAAACGGGTTGCGGAACGTGAGAACGCGGTGATTGCATTCGAGGACAACCCGCAGCAGTACGCAAAAATGTTCGATAACAATGATATATCAAAGGAACTCAAGGAAATCCAGTTCGACATGGTTTCAAACGTATTCCTTAAAGAAAGCCAGAGCATGTGCTCCATCCTCCTCGACACCACCGTGTCCTCAACCCGCCAGGAAAATCGCGGAGTCAAGCAGGCGGGGTTCCTCGTGATGCGTAATACACAGGCAGTCATGCCGAGTGTTCTCTTTGAAGTCGGTTTCATCTCCAATCCAAAAGAGGAAAAAATGCTCAGGCTCGCCAGCCACCAGAAACGAATAGCTGCTTCTATTTACGAGGCTGTCATACTGTTTAAAAAAGGCGTGGAACGAGACCTCTTTACCGTATCGAGGAGCCAGTAGGCAATGAAACGATGCAGAATATGCGGTTCGAGCGGTATTATTTATGACCGAGACATCAAAGCCGGTACACATGGCGAGCTCCGGATATGCGACTGTATAGAGAAGCTGTGTTCCTGCGGGGGTGCCGAACCCTACCAGGTGTTCGACAACAAGGGTAATTTCTCCTGGTGTCCCTGCAGGAGCGCACGGCTGAAGCTTGCCACGGTAAGAAAAGCGTTCAAAGAAGCCCAGGTCCCCAATAAGTACAAGTGGAAATTTATCGAGGATTTCGAAATCGTCAATGATGTTGCACAAAAACTGATCGGCATGGTAACTACGGTCGTGCGCGACATCGAACCCCGGCCTGATACGATGAAAGGGTACTATTTCTGGGGCGCCGCCGGCAGCGGAAAGACACTCCTTGCCTGCATCATACTCCAGGAGCTCATGCTCAAGTACGCTCTTGGCGGCAGATTCGTCGATCTCTCACGCCAATTTTTCCAGCGGCTGAAACGGTCGTATGACAGTACCGACGAGTTGTACGGCTCCGGAGGCCAGATTCTTGACGCGCTCATTGAAATTCCGTTCCTCGTGGTCGATGATTTTGGAGTTCAGCGCAATACGGAATGGGAATCGGAGATGCTCTACAACCTCATCGATTCACGGTACGAGATGGAGCATCTGACCATTATCACCTCGAACATTCACATAAACGATTACAAAGAAATCGCCCACGGGCGCATACATTCCCGTATCAAGGAAATGTGCTCCGTTATCAAGGTCGACCTCCCTGATTATCGCGATAAATACCTCAGGGAACACAACTTTACCTGATCGAAGCCCATGAATAAACGTCCCGACAACCGTCAGCCGGACGAAATCCGCCCGCTGACCCTGATGCGGAATTACCTTCCCCATGCGGAAGGCTCCTGTCTCGTTGACCTCGGAGGAACACGCGTCATCACCTCAGCGAGTGTGACGGACTTTGTGCCGCAGTGGCTCGCCGGACAGGATTCCGGCTGGATAACCGCAGAGTATGGCATGCTGCCGCGTTCCACCCATACCCGTAACCGGCGTCCGTCCTCTTCTCCTCAGCAGAACGGGCGAACGATGGAAATCCAGCGCCTGATCGGCCGCGCCATGAGAGCGGTAACCGACTATAAGAGTCTCGGCGAACACACAATCACCATTGATTGCGATGTCATTTCAGCGGACGGCGGCACACGAACCGCATCGATCATCGGCGCAGCGGTTTCGCTCCATGATGCGCTGACATGGATGCTCGAAAAGGGCAAGATCAGGGACAATCCCATGAACGGTCTCGTTGCGGCCATAAGCGCCGGTATGGTTAACGGCGCCCTTGCCCTCGACCTCACCTACGCCGAGGACTCCGGCGCTGATGTGGATATGAACATAGTCATGACCGAAGCGGGGGAGCTCGTCGAGATACAGGGGACAGCTGAACACAGAACGTTCGACCGGAGCACGCTCGATGCCATGCTCGATGCGGCGGAACCGGCAATCCATACCATTATCGAAATACAGAAAGCAACCCTGCATATATCATGAAACTCGTGATAGCCACAACCAATCCCGGTAAGATCACCGAGTTTGAAAAACTCCTCGCGGGACATGACATCTCCGTTACTTCGCTCAAAGATTATCCCGATATGCCGGATATAATCGAGGATGGCGCCACGTTCCTTGAAAACGCTCTCATAAAAGCCCGCGTGACATCATCGTTTACGGGAATCATGTCCCTTGCTGATGACAGCGGTCTCGAGGTCGATGCTCTCAATGGCATTCCGGGGGTCATGTCGGCCCGTTTTGCGCCGACCACCGAAGAGCGGAACAGCAAGCTTCTCGATCTTCTCAGGGATGTGCCGGATCACCTGAGAACCGCCCGGTTTGTCTGTGCGCTCGCTCTTGTCCGCCCTGATGGTTTCGAATGGACCACTATTGGTGTCAGTGATGGGATAATAATCCATGAACAGCGCGGGGATGGCGGTTTCGGGTACGATCCGCTGTTTCTCTATGAGCCCCTCGGTCTGACATTTGCCGAAATTCCCCTCGATATAAAAAACACCATAAGCCACCGGGGCAAGGCGATGCATGCGTTCAAATGTGCTGTTGAAAGCGAGGAAATCCTGGGGAAATCCTGTGACGAGGAGTGAAGGCTTTGCGGCTTGGAGAACGGGGAAAAATCTGCGGTTCGTTTCTTGTCCTAATATGTGTAATGAGCAGCGTCCTCTCTGCCCAGGACCAGGAGAACACGCTGTCATCGACAATCAGCGCTTCACGGATTTCCCTCCATGACAGGCTTGTCCTTACGGTTACCGCAACAGGCCCCTCACGATTCAAGGAATATTATCCCCGGCTTTTTCCGACACCGGAGTTCAGTACGATATGGGCATATACCACAGTTCAATTACATTCTCAAAACAAAAACCTGCAATGCACCATCGTTCAGACTTACCAGCTCATTCCCCTGAAAACCGGAACGTTCACCGTGGGAAAGACCAACTGGGTACGCTCATTCAACGAGGGTAATTCTGTCGAAGTCGTCGATGGGCCGCCGCTCCTTAAACCGGACAAACTCCAAACGAATCACACGTTCCCGGGAGATGACAGATATATCTTTGTCACATCATCGGTCAATAAAAAAGATCCTTATGTCGGTGAACAGGTATTGTTCGAATTAACCCATTTCGACAATATTTACAATACGGATACGAATTACACCGCACCACCGGTAGCCGGATTCTGGTCGGTAGAAATGCCGGGAGTAATGGAAAAATCGATCCGTATCAAAGGCGAACAGTGCTGGTTCAACGTTTACAGAATCGCCCTTTTCCCGGCAACATCAGGTGATCTGGTCATTGGATCTGCAAACCTGACCTACTCTTCTGTTAAAGGTCTGATAACCCAATGGGGCCAGCTTATCTCGGAGCCGATTGTTCTCCATATCAGGCCGCTGCCGGAAAATGACAGACCATCCTCGTTTGCCGGTGCGGTGGGGAAATTTTCGATCACAGCATCGGTACAACCGACAGAACTCGATGCAGACAACGAAGTTACCGTGACCGTTACACTGACCGGCCAGGGTAACCTCGGCCTTGTTTCGAGCCTCACCGAACCTGACTTGTCCGCATTCAGAACATACGGCCCTCATGTCAGCGAAGATATAACAAAAAACGGCCTGACGGTCGGCGGCACAAAAACATGGAATTATTCTCTCGTGCCCCCGAAGGAAGGCTCCTATACTGTCGGTTCGTTTGCTCTTTCCTATTTCAATCCCCGCGATAAGTGCTATCATACGGTTTCCACCAAGCCGGTGACATTGACCGTCTCACCCGGAACAGCGGTTAAAGAACATTCGGTCATTCCGCAAGATATTCAGGAAGACATTGCTCACATCGCTTCTGATATCCGCTATATCAAGCCCGATAAATCAGTACTTGAAAACTCCGGAAAAAATCCTCGCACATTTCACTTTATATTTCTCTTATATATCGTTCCCTGCGCAGTGTTTTTTATTTCGTACGGGGCGAAAAGAAGACATGACAGAATTATAAGCGACAGGAGTATGCAGCGTAAGCGCACAGCTCTGAAGCGGGCAACGAAACGGCTGGATGATGCTTCACACCTGATCGGCCAAAACGATATGAAAGGATTTTACCGCACCATACATGAGACAATAACGGGTTATATCGAAGATATATTCACTATCGATACTGTCATGACTGTCCCGGCGGAGCTTGAGGACATCATCATCCGTCATGGAGCGGCGCCTGAGCTTGCGGAACGAATACGGACGATAATCGAGATATGTGATTTCAATGTGTTTTCATCTTCGTTTGATAATTCTGTGAATCCTGAAAATGTTATTCGGGATACGGTTCAAATCATTTCCATGTTGAAGAATATTCATTGAACTACCTGCCACAGAACTGCGGAGCTGTTCATCAGAATTTCGAAATCGGAGTCAATTATGAATGAATTATATACCCTCTTTCTGTTCACCGCAGTCATTATGCTGTTGAACGGGTGCGGCAGCACTCCAGCTATCATTGCCCATCGCGGAGCATCGTATCGCGCCCCGGAAAACACCCTCGCGGCGGTTAAACTTGCCTGGGAACTCGGCGCCGATGCGGTTGAGGTGGATGTTCATATGACGAAGGACGGAAAAATAGCTGTCATTCACGATGCCACGACAAAACGGATAACCGGCGTCGACCTTATGGTAAACGAAACATCCTCCGAAGCACTGCGAGAACTCGATGCCGGGAGCTTCAAATCACCGGAATACGCCGGTGAACGCATTCCGTTCCTTGATGAGGTCATCGGGACGATTCCTGACGGGAAACGTCTCTTCATAGAAATCAAGAGCGGCCCTGACATTCTCCCGGCGCTCAGGGAGGTCATCGATAACAGCGGGAAAAGGCTGTCAATCGTCATCATCGGTTTCGACCTCGATACGGTTTCGCGATGCAAGGTGCTCATGCCCGAAATCCCCGTTCACTGGCTTGCCGTATCCAAAAAAAACGAGTCGAGCGGGACATACAGGCCTTACGATGCCGGTCTTATCGATATCATAAAAAAACACAACCTTGACGGGCTCGACGTTCATTACGGCGGGGTGACAAAAGAATTTGCCGGTGCGGTCAGGTCTGCGGATCTTGCGCTGTACGCATGGACTGTGGATGATCCGTCTGTTGCCCGGAAGCTCAGGCAGTACGGCGTGAATGGAATAACCACCAACCGTCCCGCATGGCTCAAAGAACAGATGCGGTAATTCAGGATATGTAATATGATTTCTAAAAAATGAAATTCAACAAACCTCTGTTCACCCTCACCCCCTGCCCCCTCTCCCGTAAACGGGAGAAGGGAAACATAAGACATTGAGATTCGATATGTTATCTCCCTTCTCACATATATGGAAAATGGGTCGGGGATAAGGGTATGAACATGACATAGTACATCGATTAGTCTATAGTCAAATAAGAAACAGTATAAAACAATACCCGGCATGAAATACCGCATCGAATCTGAAAATCCCCTCGGACTCCTCTGTCACTCAGTCACTTAATCACTTTGTCACATTATCCCTTTGTCCTTTCAGATTATTTGTTGCATTGCACTGTGGGAAATTGTATAATATGAGCTTAAAATTCAAACCGATACTCTCCAAACCGGAATACTCTTTTTATGGCTTTTCACGGCGGCTACAGTTTCAAGCATTTTGAGGGCAAAGCGGAACCTGTTCTGAGAGCCCTACCTGTTCCCGAAAAAGCATATATATCCTTCTGTAAAGGTACTCTGATATCGGTATCTCCGCTTGTAAAGCAGGGAGACTCGATCCGTGCCGGTGAAAAACTTTTCGAGCATGGCGACGGCTCCCCGAAATGCGTTTTTCCGGCCCCTGTCGGCGGGAACGTTGCCACTATCGATGACAGCGGGATAACCATCACCCCTGATAGTTCTGAATCGTTCGAATCCGTTGCCGGTCATACAAGGAATCCCTGGCATCTGAATCACGGGGAGTTGTTCGGACTTATCTGTTCGAGCGGCTGCAGCCTTCTCTTTGATCATTGGTTCGATACTCCGGATATGTGCGGTTCCGTACGGCATGTTATCGTCAATACAGTCCATAACGGTCCCCTCGATCAGGGATGGTCGCCTGAGATGTTTGCGGATACCACCCTGTTTCCGGGCGGACTGAAGATACTCAAGGCGCTCTTTCCGCAAGCGGAGACGGTTATCACTGTTACCGGAAAAACCGCCCGTTTTTTTTCCGCGCCGGATATCAGAGAAAACGCTAAAATCATAACGCTATCCGATAAATACCCGCAGGAACACCCCGAACTGCTCGCACGCGACGCCGCTCATATGAGGCTTGTTTCGCCGGAGGGTGTTCGCGACCGGTCGATAACCATCATGCCTTTTGTCAATGTCATCCAGCTTGCCGAAGCTCTTACTCAGGGAAGGCCGCTTATCGACCGTATTCTCATGGTAGCCGGACCGGGCGTATCACGGCCCGGGTGGTACCGTATCCGCATCGGAATGACGTTTGAGGAAATTCAGCGCCGTCTCCTGAAGTCGGATGAAAAAGAATCATGGCGCATCGTGCGCGGCAATCTTTTCGAGGGCGAGGGAATTTCTTCACCCGGAACATCGTCTGTCCGTCCCACAGACAAAGAGATTTCGGTGATACGGGAGCGTGCGGTCAGGGAGCTGTGGCGATTCATGAATCCGGGGTTCAATCTCGACAGTTTCCCGAAGGTCACCATGGCCGACTATATCCCGCTTCTGCCAAAACAGCTCGACAGCAATGTCCACGGCGGTGTTCGGCCCTGTGTGCAGTGTAATTACTGCGACGAGGTGTGCCCGGTGAATATTTATCCGTTTCTTATCTGGAAATACGTGGAAGCGGGAAAGACCGAGGAAAGCTACCGTTTCAAGCCCTGTGACTGTATCGGATGCGGATTGTGCGATTATGTGTGCCCATCGAAAATAGCGATTTCCGCTGTCGTTACAAAAGCAAAACATGAGTATCGCGAATCGAGGAGGTCCAATGAACTTCCTCATTGACCGCTTCAGAGAAATCATCGAGTTTTTCGACAGAAAATTCGAGAACACCAAACTGAATGACCCCTGGGGCACCATCTCGACATTTTTCTTCTCGTTGAAAACGGTCAATCCTCTCGCAGGCCCCCATATCAGGGACAACACCGACCTCAAACGGTACATGTCCGCGGTCATGGGCGCCGCAGCCCCAACTGTCCTTGCCTCGATTTATTTCTTCGGCTGGAGGAGTCTCGCGCTCGTTATATTCTGCTATGTTCTCGGAATCATCATCGAAATGGGATTTGCGACTGCAAAAGGCGAGGAAGTAACCGAAGGGATGTTCGTAACCTGTATTCTCTACCCCATGATACTCCCGCCGACCATACCGTTCTGGATGGCCGGTGTCGGGCTTGCGGTCGGTCTCATACTCGGCAAGGAAGTTTTCGGCGGTACAGGGAAAAACATCTTCAATCCCGCGATTGTGGGACGGGTGTTTTTGGCAGTGACATTCCCGGTTCACATGGCATCGCGATGGGTAACCCCGTACGGTGGATTTCCCGGTGGATTCTTGCACTGGGTGAAATCGGGCGATGCCGTCACCGCAGCATCCCCTCTGATCGATTTCAAGAACGGAACAGCATCGAACATCACCGATATGCTCATCGGCTCGACAAGCGGCTCTCTCGGTGAGACATCGGCGATTCTGATCATCATCGGAGGCCTGTTTCTCCTCTATACACGTATCGCGAACTGGCGTCTGACTCTTTCAACGATCGTATCGGCCATGGTTCTTGCAGCTCTCATGCATGCTGCCAATCCGACCGCGTTCGCATCGCCGCTTTTCCATCTAGCCGGAGGAGGACTCCTCTTCGGCGCATTTTACATGGTCACCGATCCGGTCAGCAGCCCGTTCACGAGCATCGGAAAATGGATTTACGGCGGGCTGATCGGCGCTGTCACGATCGTGATTCGCAACCTTTCGGGTTTTCCCGAGGGAATGATGTTCGCAATCCTGCTTCTGAATATGTTCGCCCCGGTCATCGATGATGCCGTGCTTGCAATGAAATACAAAAAGGCAGGTGGAGCATGAACAGCCGCGCCTGGATGATAGGTCTGCTCGTGATCATGGCGGTCATCTGCTCAACGGCGCTTGCCGTCGTGAATATCAAAATCGCTCCGGTCATCGAAAGAAACCGTCAGATAACCTCGATGCGCACGGTGCTCGATGTGTTCGGTGTACCCTACGATATGCTCGACGAGAACTCAATCATCAGTACCTACAACGAACGCATTAAGGAACGTAAAGCGGGAGAGCTCACCTTATTCGACGAGCAGACGACCCATGCAACCGCAGTTTCCTTCGAGGGGAGCGGATTTCAGGGACATATATCGCTCGTTGTTGCGCTCGACGGCGAAACCATCACCGGTTTCAAGGTGGTCAGCCAGGAGGAAACACCTGGGCTCGGGTCAAGGATATCAGAGGATTCTTTCCAAAGATCGTTTATCGGCAAAAAGGTATCGAAAGGAATCGCCCTGAGCAAATCCGGTAACGCCGGCCCGGGAGAATTCGACGCCATTACCGGTGCGACCGAAACATCGAAGGCGCTCGTAAAGATTTTGAACAAGGGTTTTCAGGAATACTTCGAACTTCTTAAAAAATAAACGAATATCATCATGAATTGATTTGATGGTATCTATAAAGGATGGGCTTGAGACAGTGGGATTAAAACAGTCGAGAGAGTGGAAAATATTTTATGACGGGTTCTGGACGAACAATGCCAGTTTCCGTATGATGCTCGGCCTGTGCTCGACCCTTGCGGTCACCAACAATCTCCGCAACTCGGTTGCCATGTCGCTCGGTGTCATTTTTGTGCTCGTAGCCTCATCCACGATCATCAGCGCCATGCGAAGTATTATCCCGTCTCGGGTGAGGATGGCCGTGTTCATGATGGTGATATCGACTTTCACTATCGTCGTCGACCAGGTGCTGAAGGCATATTATCCGGCGATTTCAAAAGCGCTCGGCCCGTATGTGGGACTCATCATCACCAACTGCATCGTGATGGGACGCGCCGAGGCGTTCGCAATCTCGAATCCTGTACTCCCCTCAATGGTCGATGCGCTGGCGGTATCGAGCGGCTACGGTTTTTCGCTCCTCATGCTGGCGACGATCAGGGAAATGCTCGGATTCGGCACGTTTTTCGGGTTCACTGTTTTAGGCGACTGGTGGACACAGTGGGTTATCATGATTCTCGCGCCCGGAGCGTTTTTTGTGCTCGGCCTCTATATCTGGCTGCTCAGGACGATATCGAAGGAGAGTTAATCCATGGAGCTCGATTTTCTCAACCTGTTCATAATCTTTTTCGCAAGTATATTCACCCAGAATGTCGTGCTGACTTACTTCCTGGGAATTTGCCCATTTGTCGCCGTATCAAAGGAGATTCCGACAGCGTTCGGCATGGGTATGGCAGTCATTTTCGTCATGTTCATGACCATGGGTCTGAACTGGCCGCTCTACCACCTTGTTCTCGTTCCGCTCCATGTGGAATATCTATCGTTCCTCGTGTTTATCATGGTGATCGCAACTTTTGTCCAGATCGTCGAAATCTTCATCGACCGGTACTCCCCCATCCTTTATGTCTCGCTTGGGGTGTTCCTCCCGCTCATTACGGTGAACTGTGCAATTCTCGGCGTATCGCTTTTGTCGGTTCTGCGGAATTACAACTACCTCCAGAGCCTGGCATTCGCCCTCGGGAGCGGAATCGGCTGGACCCTTGCGATCATAGCTATGGCGGGTATACGGCAGAAATTGCAGTTTTCAGCGATACCGAAGGGCCTTCAGGGGCCGGGTATCACCATGATCATCGCCGGTATCATGGCAATGGCATTCATGGGTTTTGCGGGAATAATCAATCTGTAAGAGGGCTGTGAAAAAGTATATTTTTCACGAGCCCCATGACGAAATGTGTTGTTTTGTTGCTGTCAAGGGCATGTAAACCGGCACTTCGTGCCGTCCTTGACAGCTTATATCCACGTAAATGGTGTTTATCACAACACTTTTTAAGGGGGAATTGGCTTTAGTGGCGCTCCTGACTCCGATATTAGTTCTTTCTCTGATAAGCCTTATTCTGGGTATTATGCTTGTCTTGGCGGATAAGTTCCTTGCCGATTACGGCGAGTGCAGACTCATCATCAACAGTGAAAAGGAATTCACCATCCGCGGCGGCTCGACAATCATGTCCTATCTGTCGGCGAACAGGATTTTCATTCCCTCGGCCTGCGGCGGCAAGGCAACCTGCGGCCTCTGCAAAGGACGAGTCGTAACCGATGTCGGCCCTCTTCTGCCGACCGAGCGTCCGTTCATGGATAAAGAGGAGCTCGCCAACCATACGCGCCTCCTCTGCCAGGTCAAGGTCAAAAAGGATACCGAGATTCTCATTCCCGAGGAATACTTCCTCGTCAAGGAATTCCTCACCACAGTGGAATCCATAACCCCGCTGAGCCATGACACGCGGATGTACCGCTTCAGACTCATCGAACCGAATGAAATCACATTCAAGCCCGGACAGTTCGTCCAGTTCCGTATCCCAAAAGCCGGCGAGGAACGGGCATACTCGATCGCATCGAGCCCCAACGCGAAAAATATCGTCGAGCTTATCGTACGCCTCGTTCCGGGCGGACTTTGTACAACGTACATGTTCAACAAACTCAGGGTCGGCGACCAGATATATCTCACCGGGCCTTACGGTGAATTCTTCCTCCGCGAGGAAACGAACGATCCCATGGTCTGTGTCGCCGGCGGCTCGGGCAGCGCACCCATACGGTCGATTGTCACCTACCTGAGCGAAAAGCAATCAGACCGCAGGATTATAAGCTTCTATGGCGGTCGGGCGCCGAAGGATATCTATTTAACGGAATATTACGGGGAAATCGGGAAGAATCTCAAGAATTTCAGACATATACCCGCTGTCAACGAATCGACCGGCGCCGATGGCTGGAAAGGCGAGACCGGCCTCATCACCGAGGTGATGGAGCGCTCTCTGACCGATGTCTCGAACTGGGAAGCATACATGTGCGGCCCCCCTGCAATGCTCCACTACTCGAAGCTTCTCCTCAAAAAGCTCGGCATCGACGAGAACCGGATTTATTTCGACGAGTTCTGAGTAATCACTGTCAATCCTGATTATTATGAATAGAATGCGGATTTTCGCGGATCAGGCGGATTTACGCGAATGTGAATAATTTGTAAGTATTATTAAATACAAACATTAATGATACAATATGGTATAATATGAATTTGAGGAGACACTTATAGAAAAATCATAGAGGATAGAGTTTAATAATATACAATTATTATATCGTTGATACACATTTTCTCTGCTTTTCGGTTTTCCTGTTCCGATTAATAATGAGATATCTTACACGATAAAGTGTCATTCCCGTGAAAACGGGAATCCATCAAAACTCATGACAGAGAGATGTTAATACTGGATTCCCAATTCACTTCGTTCTTGAGAATGACAATACTCGTACAATAAATTAGTGATTATGAGCCCATTGAATAACAAGATGATTATACACGCGCTCAGACCGATCTGCCGTCACGATACCCGGGACAGAGATAATAGAGCGAACCATCAGTGGGAGCCGCGGCTACTTTCTTTTCCAATACGGTTTTTTCCTCGTCGCTCATGGGCTTAAACGAACGTGCGATAGCACAGCACGATTCCAGAACCTGCATGCTCGGCATGCCGACCACTGTGCCGCTTACCGGCAACCCCATGGCGTAGCGCACCAGCTCGGGAGCCGTTGCGCCGCCCTTGCCGATAAGCTTATCCTGCGCCGTGGTTTTCATTGCCATCACCCCCACACCTTTTCCGAGTGCGTAGGGCAATACCCGCTGCAGGAGCTCCTGTTCGCGCGCCGCGTTGCACGGGAACATCATAACATCGGGTCCGATGCGGTCAATCGCGGCGATATGAACATCGGCATTCCTGTGGGTCGACCATCCGATAAAGCGTATCACTTTTTCTTCCACGAGCTTCCGGGCAGCGCCAACAGCCCCGTCAGAAGCGGTAAGCTTGTTGAAATCCTCCTGCTCGTCCACTCCGTGGAAATGCAGGAGGTCGATGTGATCGGTGTTCAAATTCTTGAGTGACTGCTCGACTTCCCGAAGATATCCATCGGCATCCCGCTTGCTCGATTTGCTGGAAAGAAAGATTCTGGAGCGATAGGAAGGTGTGAGGTATTTGCCGTAACGCTTCTGGCTCTTCTGATCCTCGCCGTAATCGAAAGCTGTATCGAAGTAATTCACTCCGAGTTCTATGGCACGGTTTATCATGCGTTCCGCCTCGTCCTCATCCTTGAGTATGTCGGCATAGCGGGAACCGCCGCCAAATGCCAGGAGGGAAACCATTTGACCGGTCTTCCCCAGCGGCCGTAACGGCATTGCAGACCGGGGGGCAGCATTTGTTGTCCCGCCGGAACTTCCTAGAGTGGTCAATCCTATTCCGGCCACACTGCTTGTGAGAAAGTTTCGTCTCGTTACGTTCGGGCTCATATGATTCTCCGTTGTTTATGTAAATGATTCATTCAGTTGCCGTACATCCGATATGGTAATCCTGCTAAGGTAATATATGGGGTTGTTTCCCATATCAAAAACAATTCTAGTGTTTTTACTAATAATGTAATCTTTTTAGATTATCCCGTTTGAATAATCTTATGTTTCTCTCCTTCCGGAAAATTCGATCATCGGTTTTTAGGCAACGGTGCTTGACAAATATGGCTATCGCTGCTATATTTACTTCTGTATATTATTGAAAATAACATATTTAAATAATTTAAAACTCTATATCCAAATTTATGGTTTTTTTCAAGGATTTTATTTTGACAGGGCGTCTTAATGAACAAGCCGCTTTACATCTCCGTTGCCGAGCGACTCCGTGATTCCATTTTTTCAGGTGAGTATGTGGACGGTGACCGTCTTCCGACCGAGCCGGTTCTGGCAAAGCAGTTCGGTGTGTCACGGGCGACGCTCAGAGAAGCACTCAATCAGCTCGAGGGTGAAGGCATCATAAACCGTATCCACGGCCTCGGGACCTTCATTACAGCCAGAAAACCGTCCCTCACTCTCAACATCTCTATTCCGCGAAGTATCACCGAAATGGTCGAGTCTCTCGGATTCATGCCCGGCACAAAAACCATGAAAGTCAGAACCGAGAATGTTTTCCCCGATGATATGGAGCGGCTCGAAATTAATCCGGGATCGAAAATCATCCGGATCGAGCGGGTCCGGACAGCCAACGGACAGCCGGTTGCATACACGATCGACACCGTTCCCGCGTGGGTTCTGACCAAGTATCCCGATCGGCAGGGGGATGATAACTTTTCCCTTATCGAACACCTCAAATACAACTGCGGAATTGAGCTGGTCAGATCAAAATCAATTCTTATTCCCCTTCACAATGTCAAAAGTGTGGCGGAAAAGCTCGAAATCGATCCTTCATCGCACATTTTCTTTTTCGAGGGTATTGCCCGTACGGAAGATAATACACCGGTTCTGATGTCGCGCGAATACTTCGCACCATGGATATTCAGGCTGTCGGTTGAGCGGGGATAATAACATCGACAATCAAAAAAGCCCTGCGCAACTTCTCCGCCGAATAATGCCGAAACACAGGACGCCTGATTATTCCGTCGGTGAGATGAATAAACATAAACCTGCTTGGTTACCTGAGCCACATGGCTTCCATGAATGCCTCGAACATGATCGAGCTGACCGAATCATCCACATTGATTCCCTCGCCGTCACCGTAATTGAACACGATAAATCCGCCATTGGGTGTTCCCCAGTTTTTAACGAGGGCGTGGGCTTCTTCTCGGATGGCGACAGGATTGCCGGCGGGGAGTGTCGCCTGAATGTCCACTGTGGTGAGAAAGGCTATCCGACCGGCGAAACGGCGCCCGATCTCCTCGATGCCGTATGCCCGCGGCTGCTGCATGTTCATGACATCGACACCCGCATCGATAAACCGGTCCACCAGATCGTTGATACGGCCGCATGAATGAAGAATGAAATGGTAACCGTGGCCATGATATGCGCTGACCAGCGTGCGATACCGCTCGAAAAAGAAATCATCGAACAACCCGGGTGAAATGAAGGGTGCATTCTGCGTCCCCCAGTCGTCGGTGAGAAAGACACCGTGCACACGGTCGCCGAAACGACGGTGAACCTCATCGATCTGGCGGAGTTTAAAATCGAGAATCATGTCGAGCACCCGTTCGATTTTTTCCGGTGCATCATAGAAATCCATGAGAGTCCGGGTAAACCCATGGAGCATATGGAGACGTTCAAAGAGATTGAAATGACTGGTAAGGCAGACATACCGGTCACGGGGGTCGGCGATTTCCTTTTCGGCCCGTTCGAAATAGAACGGATCTGTCGGATCGGGAGGAATATAGCTGTCGAGCTTCGACCAGTCTTCAAGAGGACCTTTTACAACCTGTCCCATGTTTTTCACTTCCGTCACCTGCCATTGGCATCCCCAGTCATCGAGTTCCGGTATATCGAAAAACCAGCCGGCTTTCTGACGGTCCATTTCCCATGAATCGCATACATCATCGGGTGCTTTCGGATACACACGCTGAAAAAAGGGCAGCCTTTCAGGTTTATCAAACTCGATTGCCTTCCTGACAAGCTCATATCCGGTCATGAAATACCTCCGTTATAAGAAAATTCTTGGGTTATTCAATAAGCTCATAATCACTGATTTATTTTATGAGTATTGTCATTCCCAAGAACGAAGTGAATTGGGAATCCAATATTTACATCATTCTGTCAAGAGCACGGGATGATGGATTCCCGTTTTCACGGGAATGACACTATAAAAGAAAAAAACATCTAATTCATAAGTATTATGCACTCATTGAATATCCAGAATATTTTGTTCCCCCAACATAAAGAACGACTCGCGTATACCTTAAGTATATAACGTCAACACATGGATAAAAATGACATTTTTACGGTTGAAAAAGTAATTGTGTACTTCCCATGAATCTTTTTTACAATTTGGCTAAAAATAAAAAATTGTGTATACTATATCATACATATATACAGTTATTTCCTGTTTTTTGTAAATACCGTGAAAATGGTTTCTTCGAAAAGGAGAAATGTTATGACTCCATCAAAAAAGACCGTTCGCATAGTAATACTTTCGGGAATTCTGACTATCCTGTTTTTTTCGGGGCTCTCGTATATATTCGTTAAAAGCTACCAGGACCCGAGATGGCGTATATTCGATTTCAACAGCCGTCAGGCTTCCGAAGGGGAAATATATAATGTTGCCGAGGTACACGCTATAAAATCGATTAAGCTCGTTGGTCCCCGTAAGCTGAGATTCGAATTCACTCCCCCGTTCCAGACCGAAGCATGGAAAATACTCACCGCAGAGGAAAGACGTGAAGTATCGCGTGACGTATATCCCGAAATCCAGTTTTCGGACAAGCCATCAAGCGAAACATATGTTTTTATTCCTGAAGACGTGAAACTTCTCAAGGAAATAGTTATCAACATTTCGTTCTATCCGAAGGAAAACTATACTAAACAAGGGCTGTCATGGCCTGACAATTATTATTCGCCCTATTCGAGCATACCATTCAGCATAACTGAACCGTATTCTCTCGATGAATGGACAGGGCTGACGGATAAAAATCCCGAAATCATCGAGGCGCGGAGCATCATGGGAAACGCGGTCAGTATGTACGGACCTGTCCTGGAACGGTCAGAACAGGTTTTTCGTTTTGTCATGGAAAAAATCGAAGAATCAGGCGGCACACCCTCTGACAAGGTTCAGGATGCTTCGCCGCTTGAAACGTATGAAATGCTGAGCGGCGGAACAGGCAAGGGATGGTGCGAAAATTGGGCGCTTGCCTATTATTTGTTCGCGAACGCCGCAGGTATTAAAACACGGCTTGTCGACCTCGCAGGAAAATTCGGCCCGCTCAAGCTCACCGGCCACTACTTCTGCGAAAGCTGGGACCCCATACAGGCAAAATGGTATTTCGTCGATCCCATGTCGCGAGCAGCGAATATCAAAACCTCCTCGGGCCGTCTTCTCGATACGCTCGAAATTAAAAAAATGTTCGATCTCGATAAATTCACCGACGAAACCGTACTGACCTACAACCATTCGACACGATCACTCGACCCGAGACCACACACGTCATTTTACAACGGCAATAAAGGGTACTTCACCGGAGACGTCGTTCTCGCCTATAAATTCGGTTATCCAAGAAACAAAGAATACTCGAGAGTCGGGCATTTTCTCCACTATCCGACTCTGCTCTATGCGCCGTTTGCGCTACCGAAACTCTGCATGATTAAAACACTCGTAATGGCTGGTTTTATTATATGCGCCATAATAACAGGAGTGTCCGGTCTCGTTTTGATTGGAGATGTTCTCAAAACGTAGCCGTAGGGAAGGAACCATGAAAAACCGCACCTGCGCTTTCCCCATGATACGAGTGTTTATTCTCATAATCGCCGGAATTGTGCAATTATCTGCTCTATCATGGGGTTACGAGGCAAAGAAAGACAGCATTCGGATCAGCGAGTTCCCTGTCTATAATACATTCATGCCGGGAAATGTGGTAAAATTCGGTATTCAGTCGGGTTTTGTCTTCACCAAACATCTTGACACAGGAGTTGATTGCGGCGCCCGAATAAGTCAGATTTTCTTTCACCCGTATTTTCAGCTTACATCACAGATTCATTTCTGGGAAGCTACTAAAAAAAATATGGACAAGACTGTTTTTGGACTGGAAGAAAGTATAACCTATCAGATTCCATTTTATCACCGCATGAATATATTCGGTGGATTTTCCCTGAGTTACATGGGAGTATACAGCGAGGAGAAGATTACCGAAAACGGTATTGACAGAAAAGAAGAAACGAAAGAAAACACGTTCGAATCATTTGTTACTTCAGGTTTAGAATACTATATGGAACGCAACAGATCATTTTTTCTTGAATGCAAATATGGAAAAACAATCGTATCAAGGGAATTTCACTGCATTTTCGGATTGAATTTCTATTTGAAAAAAAAGTAGAGCTTCTCGGACTATTTTAATGAATCCGGTTTATCGGTGTACTATCAAGTTGCGTTCGGTGAAGTAATAAAGTCTGCAATAGACCCTGAAATAAATTCAGGGTGACACGGCTCTATTTCTATAAAAGTCCGAGCTCTTTAACTTTGAATATTATATAGTGCGCAGCCTCTTCAACCTCATCGGTAACGATAAACAGATCGAGATCGTCACGATCAATGTACTTTTCACCGAGCATGTTTACTTTTATCCAGTCGAGCATCCTGCCCCAGTAATCATACCCGTACAATACCACCGGAAAAGGAGTGATTTTCCCGTTTTGTGAGAGTGTGAGCGCTTCGAACATTTCATCGAGTGTTCCGAAACCTCCGGGAAATATGACATAACCGAGCGAATACTTGACAAACATCATTTTTCGGACGAAGAAATAACGGAATTCCAATGACATGTTCTGATAGGGATTCGGATCCTGTTCCTTCGGAAGCTCGATATTGAGTCCGATCGAGACGCCACCCGCTTCTTCGGCTCCACGGTTTCCCGCTTCCATAATGCCGGGCCCGCCGCCGGTTATTACGGCAATACCGTTCTGGACGAGTAATCGCCCTGTTGCGCGGGCTGCTTCGTAATACGGAGTTCCGGGAAGAGTTCTGGCTGAGCCGAATATCGATACCGCCGGACCGATTTTCGAAAGCGCGTCGAAACCCTCAACAAATTCCGCCTGAATCCTTAAAACCCTCCATGGATCAGAATCGGTGAAATCAATCGATTCATCCCGTTTTGATGAAAGAAGCTCGTGATCGTTGGAAATCCTCTTCTGGACATTATTTTTATACGATATCTTCACCTGTTTCTCCTTTGTTCAACGAGTGTGTTTGAAAAAATAACACAGGTCATTACCGGAGTCAAGTCAAGAAGCCCCGGAGTGTCGATAAAAAACAAGCCTGACCGGATATCGGGGAATTTGTTTTCATCCCATACACCCAGAGTCTGCTTATGAAACTTGATTGCGATGTTTTTTTTTCCTATATTATTATTCATGATTTTTATAACAGAGGAATTTCTTACAAGGGAGAGATAATGCATAATATTAATCTTTTATCCGAGCTGAAGGTAAAAACCGACACTAAAATACTCCTCATGGTTATGGATGGTCTTGGCGGCTTACCCGGCCCGAAAGGGCTGACCGAGCTCGAGGCTGCCTCGACTCCGAATCTCGATGCCCTTGCCGCACGCGGAGCCTCCGGCCTCATCGACCCGGTCAGGCGCGGAATCACTCCGGGAAGCGGCCCGGGACACCTGGGACTTTTCGGATATGATCCGCTGACATTCCTTATCGGACGCGGTGCTCTCGAAGCGGCAGGTATCGGATTCGATCTCCAGCAGAATGATGTTGCCACCCGTTTTAACTTCTGCACCCTCGACGGAAACGGAAACATCACCGACCGGCGCGCGGGGAGGATTTCCACGGATGTCAACCGTAAACTCGTCGAAAAAATGCGTAGCGTTACCGTACCCGGGATTCAGGTATTTGTCGAGACTGTCAAGGAACACCGGGGCGTCGCGGTTTTCCGCAAGGAAGGGCTCGCGGGCAATCTTCACGATACCGACCCCCAGCGTCTGGGTGTCCCTCCTCTGAAAGCCGCACCATCCGACAGCGGCGAATCCCATAAGATGGCTGAAATCGCCAACAATTGGCTCGAAGGAGTTTATGAGGTTCTCAAGGGAGAATCACCTGCCAACGGCATCCTGACGCGCGGCTGGTGCAACTATCCCGATATTCCGATCTACCAGGAGATATATGGCCTCAACCCAGCCTGCATCGCCCTCTACCCCATGTACCGCGGCGTTGCCCGGTTTATCGGCATGAAGGTGTATACCGAGGGAATCAAGGATTTCGCATCGAAGATCGATGTCCTTAAAAACGTATGGGGACAACACGATTTCTTCTTCTTCCACTATAAACATACCGATTCGGCAGGCGAGGACGGCGATTTCGACCGTAAAGTCGCCTGCATAGAAGAGTTTGATAAGGCCCTTCCCTGTATTCTCGATCTCAAGCCGGATGTGATTGCGGTTACGGGTGATCATTCCACTCCGGCCGTCTATAAAGCCCACTCATGGCATCCCGTACCGGTGCTGATCGCCGGGAAATATATCCGTCCTGACCGTGTGGCTGCATTCGGGGAAAACGCCGCAATCAACGGCGGACTCGGGCGGTTCGAAGCCCGTTACCTGATCAACGAGCTCCTCGCCGCTGCAGGGAAAAACACGAAATTCGGGGCGTAAATCCGCTGAATTCCATACAGTATGAAAAAGGGGGCGCTGACAGCCCCCTTTTTTCCCTATAATGCAATCTTCTATACTACTTTTATTTTATATCATTTACAGAACACGATAACTGGCCTGTTTTACGGAATCGATGCGACTTACCCGTTCCAGAGCGGCGACATGCTCCTGAGCCGTGCGACAATCGGCGGCAGTATTTCGAGTACCCGGTCGACATCCTCATCGGTGTTATCGAAGCCGAGCGAGAACAGAATCGAGGCGTTCGCCAGCGCCGGATCGAGTCCTATGGCGGAAAGGACATGCGAACTTTTGAGCGCCTTGTCGGCGCAGGAGGAACCAGACGCGGCCATGATACCCTTTCCGGCAAGGCTGTATATCATCGATTCGCCTTCGATAGCCTCGATGCTGACATGAACATTCCCCGGAAGGCGTTTCGTACGGTCGCCGTTCACGACCAGTTTCGGAATCGCCTGTTCGAGCCCGGCCATGAGCCTGTCCCTGAGCCTTGTAACCGCAGCGACCCGCGACTCCATTTCACGAATCGCTATTTCGGCAGCTTTTCCGAAACCGGCAATCGCTGGCACATTCTCCGTACCCGCCCGTCTCCCGCGTTCCTGAATACCGCCGTCGATCAGTGAAAACACACGGACACCTTTACGGATATAAAGCGCGGAGACTCCCTTCGGCCCGCCGAAACTGTTTGCTGAAACCGTCAGCATGTCGACACCCAGGTCATTAACATCGATGGGGATGACTCCGGCAGTCATGACTGCATCGGTATGAACGGGCACTCCTTTTTCACGTGCTGCGGCGGCGATTTCCTGTATCGGCTCGATGGTGCCGATTTCGTTGGATGCATGGATCACCGACACGAGCACCGTATCCTCCCTGATGGCGCTCGCCACATCGGAAGGATTGACGAATCCCCTGCTGTCGACTCCTGTCGTGGTCACTTCCCAGCCAAGCCGTGTCAGAGCCCGCGCAGCATAGAGCACCGACTGGTGTTCTATTGCGGAAACTACGATATGACGCCCCTTTTTTGTCGAGGCCCATGCAGTGCCCTTGACCGCCAGGTTGTTCGACTCGGAACCGCACGAGGTAAAATAGATTTCTCCGGGATCGGCCCCTATCATTGAAGCGACACGCTCACGGGCAGTATTGAGGGCTTCTTTCGGTTTTACTCCCATACGGTGGATGCTCGACGGGTTGCCGTAATCGCCGGTAAAAAACGGGGTCATCTCCTCGAATACCTCTTCGAGCAGCCGTGTCCCCGCAGCATTATCAAGGTATATATCTGACATAGCACACCTCACGAGATTTCAATGTGCGACTGTTTTCGTTCATCCGCTTTTACTATTATTAAAGCGGTACCTGTTAATCCGACCTATTCACAAATTTTATAAGAACATGGATTATTGCAGATTTTATTATTGCTCCGGTGGTTAAACAGTGACATAAGCATTGTATCATGCCGAACTTGTTTCGGCATCTATTCCAAATATTAGTATCAATATTTATTCGCCGGAGCAATATCTTGTTGATGTGGCCGATTAATTGTCATTATTGATAGTATTAATAATATATTATATCTTTTTGTGGCTTTATGGCTTTGTGGCAAAATATTTTTATTGAATTAATCGGGGCAACAATAGTCGTTATTATTAGAACGGAAATTTGAGGAAACGGATTCACAGTTTCCGGGAAAGCACCATTTCGATCACAAGAATTACAAGCGCAAGCATAATGAACAACCCGAACAACTCGGTGCCGTAACGGTCGCCCGTTATCGTTGCCATGAGGTTTCCCGAGCCGTCAAGCGCCTTCCAGCTCACATGCCTGTATGCCCGGGCAATCAGTTCCCTGCCCGCCCGCTGGAATAGGAGCTCGTTACGGGGGATATCGGCGCTGAACCTCTTCAGTTCCTCTCCTCCAGCAATCACCGAGTAAAAACCGGGTCTCCCGGCTGTTTCGCCCTTTATAACGGCACCTGCACCGGTATAGTCAATGGTTACAGACCGGGCCGGGCCGTCCTCCGGCTTGATAGTAACAGGAGTATTGCCTGTGATATCGCCAATCGTTTCATCGACCGTCTCACCGCAGGAATAGCTTTCTCCGGTCACGAATGTTCCGGAAAGATACTGTATGGTTCGTATAAAAAGAGGCACAAAAATTCCGGTCAAGGGGAGTTCGCTGCCGGAAACGGTCGCATCGATTCCGAATACCACGGCACGGCCTTTTCCCGACCGTGCATCACCGATCGCCATCGAGCCATCGCTGAACCGGGCGATTACATTGGTGGTTCCGGAAGGCTGTAACATCGCATACGAGCGGACATCGGGTTTCCGGAAATTCCCATCGCGGGACACTCCCCTCAGTATGGGATGATTCATGTCAAACCAGTCGATACGGGTGTAACCGCCCTTTGATGTATCACGTAAAAGGACACGCTTTTCAACGGTTAACGGGATAATATCCCTGAACAGGCCATTTTCATAAAGTCCGGAATCCATAGTCTCCGGCGGAAACACCACGAGCCCTGCGCCGCGTTCCACAACAGCGCTCCGGAGGGAACGATAGAGATTTTCCGACAATGAGGGAACACCGGAAAGCACGATTACATCGGCCAGGGCGATTTCATCGGGCGTGACCTCATCGGAAAGGACGGTCCTTACAGAAAACATTGAGCGTTCGGGATCGGGATCGAGCACACGCTGGAGAAAATAGAGATCATCCGGCTTGCCTCCGGCAACGAGAACAGCCGCCTTTCGCGGTACATGCAAAACGAGACGCCGTGTTTCGCCGGATTCGAAGCGGCCATCGCCGGCAGTTGCATATACCGAATACCAGCCGGGTTTTTCCGGTGTATAGGAAAAATCAGCCTCTATGACGCCGCCGGCACGTTTATCCACCGGTGTTCTCCCTTTGCGCTCGCCGTTGACGAATAACTCGATGATAACCTTGTCGTCCTCTTCACCGGCGAGTCCTGAGGCCCGGAAAGTGACATTTCCGCCCGCCGTTACGAGACGGTCGACCAGTTCCAGATTATCGATGACCGCGCCGCCTCTTTTTTCCGGCCCGAGCAGAATATGGTAAAGGCGAACCGCATTCGACGCAGCGCCGATAGAATCAGGCAGCGCATTCGACGCCCCGTCTGTAAGGTAATACAACTCGCGATTCGGGGAGCCCGATGTATTGAGAAGGCTCACGGAGCGGGTTACAGCCGCTGTGGGATCGCCTCCCGTAAAGGAGGGTTCAATGGTTTCGAGTGCCTTTACAAGCTCCTTTTTATCAGTCGTCATACCGGGGCCGACCATATCGGGACTGCCGGCAGACAGAATCACCGCGCCGGAATCATCATCGCCGAGCATTTCCAGAATCTCGCGCGCTCTTCTGAGAGCGAGGTCGAACAGAATCTCGCCGTTATGAACATACTGCATGCTCGCCGAACCATCGATCACAATCACCGCGGCAGTCCGGGCGTTACGGCGGAAAACACTCCTGATGGCGGGCCGGGCAAAGGCAAGAACGATAAGGATAAGGATGATGGTTCGAAGGAGCAGAACGATGAGCTGTTTTAACCTGAGACGGCGGATACGGTCGGTGCGCATCTTTTCGAGCAGCTTGATGGACGGAAATGCGACATCACGCGCACGGCGCCGTGATATAAGATGTATGAGGATCGGCAGAACAGCAGCGCCGAGTCCGAAAAGTATAAAAGGATTGAGAAAATTCATGATTGTATGCTATACCGGAAATGAGTCAAGATTTTAAACACCGTCAATACAGTCTCTTGCGTTTCGCGAGATACTCAGAGAGCGCCCGGTCGAAGGGAACATCGGTGGTGAACAGCGCATAATCGACGGATATATCGTGCATGGCGCGAACCATCTCCGCCAGATGCTGTTCGAGCATCGAACGGTACTGACCGCGGATATGCCAGGGCTGGGTCGTTATTCTCCCGCCGGTCTCCATGTCGATGAACCGTGTCTCGGTATCGTAATCGAAATCCAGCTCCATGGGATCGAGCACATGAAAAACGAGGACTTCATGACCGTTGTGCCGGAAGTGTTTCAAGCCGTGTATCAGCTCATCGGTATCGACCACAAGATCGCTTATGAGAATGACGAGACCGCGCGCGGAAATCCGCTCGGCCATGGTATGAAGAACATCGCCGGTCACTGTGAGGCCGTCCGGCTCCGTGATCGAAAGGACTTTTATGATTTCCTTGAGTTGGGACTGTACCGACCGGGGCGGCACATACGACTTTATGGTATCGGAAAAGGAGACAAGCCCGACGCTGTCCCGCTGCCGTATCATGAGAAAGGCGAGCGCCGAGGCAATAATGCCCGCATACCTGAATTTTGTCACGGAACCGCGGCTTTTGAATCCCATCGACCCGCTTCTGTCCACGATGATATGGCTCTTGAGGTTGGTTTCCTCCTCGAACCGCTTGATATACATGCGGTCGCTCCTGCCGTACACTTTCCAGTCGAGATACCGGAGCGAATCACCCGCCATGTATTGACGGTGCTCGGCGAACTCGGCTGAAAAACCATGGTAAGGGCTCTTGTGCAGTCCGGTAATATACCCTTCCACAACGAAACGGGCGATAAGATCGAGCCGTGACAGCCTGCTGACAATCTCCGGCGAAAGATATTCCTGATAGGTGCTGTTCACCCTTTCTCTCCTGTCAGCCGTTCAACGATATCCGGCGCAAAAACACCCTCGGCCTCGGCGGCGAACGTCGTTACAAGCCGGTGGCGGAGCACGAGCATGGCGACCGAGCGGACATCATCAGTCGAGGGGACAAACCTGCCATCGAGAGCGGCGCGGGCCTTTGCGCCGAGGATAAGGTATTGTGATGCACGCGGGCCGGCGCCCCACTTCACCCATTCTCTGATGTATTCCGGCGAACCTGGTTCGGTGGGACGGGTCTTGCGCACGAGATCAACCGCATAGGAAACGACATCGTCCGCGGCGGGTATTCTTCGCACGAGGTCCTGAAGCTCGATGATTTCAGCGGCATCGATTATTTTCTCCGGGGCGATATCCTCTGCGCCGGTCGTCCGCCGCACGATCTCCACCTCTTCGTCACGTTCGGGATAGCCGATCCAGAGGTTGAACATGAACCGGTCGAGCTGTGCTTCGGGAAGCGGATAGGTTCCCTCCTGCTCGATGGGATTCTGCGTGGCGAGCACAAAAAACGGCTCGGTCAGACGCATGGTATTCCCCTGAACCGTCACGGCATGTTCCTGCATAGCTTCAAGGAGCGCCGACTGGGTCTTTGGCGGTGTTCTGTTGATCTCGTCCGCAAGAATGATATTGGCGAATACCGGTCCCTTGACGAACCTGAAACTCCGCCTGCCCGTATGGGGGTCTTCCTCGATCACCTCGGTGCCGACAATATCGGAGGGCATAAGATCGGGCGTGAACTGAATACGAGAGAACGTCAGGTCGATAACACGGGCAAGCGACGAGATCATGAGGGTTTTCGCCAGTCCCGGTACGCCGACAAGCAGGCAGTGGCCGCGGCACATGAGGGTGATGATGAGGTTATCGATGATGGAATTCTGACCGACGATCACCTTGGCCAGCTCATTCTTGATTTTTTTCTGCGCTCCGGTGAGACGCTCCAGTAGCATTATGTCATCTTTGGGTGCATGTACAGGCATCGAATATCCTTTTCTATCGGTTGTTGTGATCACACTTCAAACTGTATAAATCTGCGAAACATGGTACTTTATCAGGTCTTCAATTCCTTCTTTTTCGCTCCGGGAAAGAGCACATTGTTCAGGATGAGACGGTATCCGGCCGAATTTTTATGGAGAAAGAGCTGAGTCGGCGGATCGTTGACGAAGTGACGGAAATCCTCGGGATCGTGCCCGCCCAGGAAGGTGAATGTTCCTTCCCCGAGATTGCCGTGAATGTACCGCGCAGTGCTCCGGGCCCTGTTTCTTCCCATGATGACGACATTCTTTTTGATAAGATTTTCATGGAATTCTGTGGTCTGCCCCATGAAACCCTTGATAGGATTTTCATGGTCCTGGGTCAGCATGGTCGGTACGGGATCATATTTTGCGCTGAATTCGAAAATCTCGAAATATTCCATAGGCTCCTGGACATCGCGTGTGGTAAAAACCTGTTCGGTCTCTATATCGATATCCGAAAACTCATAGATCATGGGATCGGTGATAAGGTGAAAGTTTTCGAATGCGAATGTTCGGGAAAAATCGAGCTTCGACTGGTAATCCGGGTCGTACGGGTCGCCATCGAATTCCGCAGCGACAATATCGACTCCGTGTGCGGCGAGGGCAATATCAATGGTATCGGTCGCGGAACACATGGCGAAAAGGAACCCGCCGCCGTTCACAAACTCCCTGATCATTTCTGCGACCGCTTTCTTTTCTTCCGAAACCTTCGCGAATCCGAGTTTATGGGCCATGGCCTCGAATTCTTTTTGCTGCTCGATATACCATGGGATGTTGCGGAAATTCTTGTAAAACTTCCCGTACTGACCGGTGAAATCCTCGTGGTGGAGGTGGAGCCAGTCATATTCCTTAAGTTTACCCCCGAGCACTTCCTCATCCCAGAGGGTATCGTAGGGAATTTCCGCATATGTCAGAGCCAGAGTGACCGCGTCATCCCACGGCTGCTTGTTGGGTGGAGTATATACCGCCACTTTGGGCGCCTTTTCAAGAAGCTCCTTGGACATGTTTGAATTTTCGATGGTGGTATCGAGTTCGACAAGCTCTGCCGGGCCGATAATTTTATAAGCCACACCGCGGACAAGGGCATATTCCCCGATCTCCTGATTCACGTCGATAAGAAATGAGCCGCCGCGGTAATTGAGCAGCCATTCGACTGTCAGGCCCTTTTCAATGGCATGATACGCCACGCCGTAGGCCTTGAGATGATCGGTCTGCTCAACATCCATGAAAATGAGCATCTTATCCCCATGAGCGGGAGACGCGGCGATACAGAAAAGAAGACAGAGCCAGTACATCGATTTCATCACTCAACCACCATTCTCAGTTTGCGGCGCAAAATACTGTCGTAGACCGTACCGGGGCATGATGTCATGGCTTTCAGGTAGAGCGCCCGTGCGCCTTCGGAATCCCTGCGTTCGGTGAGCAGTAAATCCGCGGCATCGATCATGGCTTCCACACGTTCGGTCGTATCATGGGCTGCCGATGCGGCATACAGATACCACGTATATGCCTGATCGCTGTTTCCACGATCACGGTTCATTCCGGCAAGAGTTAGAGCGGCCGATGACGCCGCCGCTGCCGAGGAATCCTGCGCGGCATATGTAAGGCTGTCGGCGGCTTCTTCATATAATCCCCGGTACAGGGCATAGCGCCCATGCGCGAGGGCGGTAAATCCCTTCCTGTCGGATTCGGTCGAACATCTCATGTTGAGCACCTTCAGGTCAAGTAAATCGTTCATATCGTTTTCAGCGGATGCATAACTCACGCAGGCGTCAACCTCACGGCCCATGGATTCGAAATCAGCGGTAAAAAAGTAATACAGTGCGGACCGTGAAGCGATGTCATACAACTCCTCTTTCGACCGGCTTTTAACCCTGAATTCGGACAGAACATTGTGAGCCTCCCCGGGATTACCGTCGCGCATGAAAGTATCGGCAAGAAGCATGGAGGCTTCGAGGGCGGCTTTACGGACTTTTGTAGCCGAGGCAAACTCTCTGAGCGCTTTGATGAATCCCTCGCTGCCCATGGTGTCCTTCGAGAGCTCCAGGAGCCGGAGCGTCGCATATGCTGCATCCTCGGTTCCGCCGTAATCCTGAGTAATTCTGAGATAATCCCTGCGGGCGCCTTCACTGTCTCCCATATCGGCTTTGATTGACGCTGAATTACTCAATGCTTTGATACGGTTCGGGTTGCCGGTAAACAACCGGCCGAATGCCTCGTATGCGGCAAGCGCCTCACCGGGATGACCGTCCGTCCGGAACCGCCCTGCAATATCCCAGATTTCCTGAGCGGAACCGGGGGCGACCGCAGGATCGACGAGCACAGCCAGCGCGCCGCGGAAATCCCCCATACGGTATTTCAATCCGGACAGAAGACGGGCTGTTTTTACGCTTTTCGGATTCTGCCTGAGATAATTCTCCAGGGGCTGTACAAAAGTTTCAGGCTTTTCTCCGGCATCGAGGGCATCATCGATAATCTGTTCGATGTTCGCATATGATATTTCGACGCTTTCAAGGGATTTAAGATATTCCTCAATTGCCTTGACATACTGGAACTTGAGAAGATACAGGCGGCCGATTTCGACCGAGAATAATCCACTATCCCTGCTTTTTTCACGGGCTTTCATGTATATCTGGAGAGCCGTATCAAAATCATTGTTATTAGTCAGCTCACCCGCCGAATAAACAATACGCGAGAAATCGTTCCAGTTGTTCCCGATAATGGCCAATGCAACTTCGCGGGCTTTTTTCGTATCGCCGAGACCGTAATACGCCCGGGTAAGATACCGCATGGTCGGTAATTCGTCGGGATGGGAATCGAGCCGTGTGAGCGCAAGCTTTTCCATGCTCATGAAATCATTCAGACGCTCATTGGCGAGCATAAGACGCCAGAAATACTGGTCGTTCTTCTTTGATTCGTAAAGACGACGGTAGATTTCACGGGCTTCGGAATAGTTACCCTGCTGTTCGAACTCCTGAGCTTTCAGATACTCGCTGTCAATCAACGGTGCCTGCGCAAAGCACAGAGCTGCCGTCTGCCAGAAAAGCATCGTCCACATTGTAAGCAGCCGCCTCATCGAGCCCGTACCTCCGTGTTATCCTGAAGCATCGATTCAAAATACCGCCGGATCAGGCGCATGAATTCGGGATTGAAATCATCCTTCATCGCCTCTTTGATGCGTTCGTTCAGCTCGCGCTGTTTTTCGCCGCGGTCGCCCGCAAGCTCGTCCGCACCGAGGGAATAATCGCGCTTGGCGGTCCACGATTGCCGGTCGGTGTCCTCGTCCTTTTCACGGCGCGACCTCCGGGCATCGAGAAGCCTGCGGTACAAATCGAGCTGTCTGCGCTCGATAAGCTCGCGTTTTTCATTCAACCGCATCATCCCGGCGGTATCGTCCATGTCCTGAACAAGTTTATCGAGTATTTCCCGGAGTCTTTTATCCTCCGAGAATTTACGGCTCAATTCGGAGAGTTGTTCGGCGAGCTTCTGTTGTTCCGCGGCAAGACGGGCAAGCATCTCCTCGGTCATGCCCGGATTCATATTCATCTGGAGCGAAAGCTCTCCGCTCGCTATCTGCTGAAGCTGATCCATGAGATCACCGGGCATACCCGGGCCATCACCCGAAGAATTCTTAATGAGCAGGGTAAGGAAATGTACGGTTTTATTGAGCGTGCCCAGGGTTAAAAGAGCTTCCTCTTTTCCGGCTGCAGGATTTCCTGTGGCGAAAGCATCGAGCGTCGTCCGCGCGGTCATGTCCGCCGAAGTCATAATCTGGTCGAGAACACCGGAAACCTCGACAAACACCGCCGCGAATTCGGCAAGCGATTTCTTTGCCCTGTTCATGCCATCGATGACATCGAGCTGCTCCTTTGCAAGGTTTTCCGGAGTTTCGGTTCCGATCCTGCCGATAAGCTCCTCCTGTGTCCGGGAAACTGCTATGAGCTCGACCGCAGCCTTGAACAACCGCCGCTTTATCTCGGCGGTATTCGTTTTCTTCATCGTACTGCCAATGGTCTTCATCGTTTCCATCAGCCCTGAAAGCCTGGAATTAGACGTATCAAGTCCTTTTTGGGCCTCTTCGGGCTTATCAGCCGTCATCTTTTGTGATGTTTCCTCCATGGTTTTCGATATTTCGGAGGATTTAACTTCCGATTCGAGCCGTTTTGTATCAAGGGAAAACCGCTCGTTCAGGTCTTTCGCGACATCTCCGAGCTCTTTTTCAAGATTTTTCATTTCCGTGGCAAGAGTATTCTGCTCACGGGGTATTTCCGCCTTCTGCTGCCCCTGTTTATACTGTTCGGCGATTTCGGCCTGTCTGAACGAAATATCTTCAAGTATTCTCTGCGCCATTTCAAAACGCTGAATGGATTTTACCTGTTCGAGGAGCTTGATGAAACGGTCAAGCTTTTCCTTCATAACGTCAGAAGAAAACTTATACTGCTCGAGCGCCTTGTTAATCTTTTCCGGGTCGAGCTGGGCCGCGGCTTCGGCGAGACGCTTCAACGCATCCTTCATGTAGCCGTCGGCCAGTTCATTCATCATCTGGGATATTTTCTGCATCTTTTCGAGTGTTTCGAGCGCCGCCACATCCTCCTGGGAGAGTTTATCGGCGGTATTCTTGATCACATCCGAAAGATTCTTCAACTCCTGCTGCATATTTTCAAAATCTTTTGTGGCTTCATTGAGGGCATTTTTCTCCGACCAGTCCATCTCTTTACCGCTCTTGATGTTACGCTGCAAATCCTCAAGTTTTTTCCCCTGACGGGCTGCGCGTTCGGTCATTTCGCGAAGTGTTTGAATGCCGTTTTCCTGTTTATCGATGGAGTCGCTCAGGAGGTCGGTCAGCGAGGGAACCCTGACAGTCCGTGTTTCGGAGACACCCTTCTTCGGACCGTTGACCGTATCGTTATCATATACCGTGATGAAATACGTAACGGTATCCTCGGGTAAAAGACCCAGACCTGACAGGCTCCACTGATATTCATCGAGAATATCCTTATCGATCACACCCTTTTTAAGCGATACCTCGCGGGGTGTCTTTTCCTGTGGAAGCTGGAAATTGAGCGTTACTGCAGAAAGCCCGAAATCGTCACGCGCCCTGTATACGATGGGAAAACGCTTCGAACGCGGCAGTTCAACATCGGAAACAGGGCTCAGAATCGCCACTACGGGATTCTCGTCTTTCAGACAGGTCACCCGGTACGATATAGGATTTGAATTCGATATACCGAGCGTATCGACAAGCCCGATATAGTAATCGGCGTCGCGCGTGACGGAAAAGGAGGCGGTACCGGTCAAACGGTCAACGGTGCACTTCGTGGCGGTCGAATCGCTCCAGTGCAGCATCATTTCCGCGATGGGCTTGTTTGCCGTTGCGGTGAGAACGACTCTGGAGCCTCCGGGGGCGCGAATATTACCGTCATTATCGCTGCGGCTGACCGTGCCGAGACCGGTATAGCCGGGATAGGTCACCGCCACCGCCAGTTGTTCGATGACAGGACGGTCTATTACGGTTATCCGGTATCGCGGGGTTTCATATGCTTCCATCTCAAGGTAATACATGAAAGAGGTTCGCGGCTTTTCAACGGTCAGGGTAAATGAGCCCGATTTTTCATCGAATTGCACCGGTTTGACACTCCATATATCCGAATCATCCCACCGATAGAGGATATTCAGGGTTTTTCCCGCCCCGCCCGAAACAAATCCCGTCGTGGTAAAATTGTCTCCCCTGATAATGGAACTGTCACGGCCGAGGGTATAAACCATGATATCGCCGGGAAGAGGATAGGTATGCGTGTAATCGGCAAGACGATAGAGTCCGACAAGCATATGGCCGGGGAAAAAGAGCGATATGACCAGCACGGCAATTACCGCGCCATATGCTGCCCGCATCCATGCAACAAGGCGATCCAGAGAAACAGCGCGGCGCATGTCGATTGAACGGACTTCTTCATTGACCCGGATGACAAGCGCATCAACGAGCGCCGATGACTGGCCCTTGAGCGCGGAGTCATCGAGCTTTCCAAGCTGTACAGCGCTGATGAGACGGTCATGGAGATGCGGGTATTTTCGCTCGACCATCCGGGAGCATTCATCCAATCCGGGACTGTGAACCAGCCGGATGATGAAGAGAACGCTGAATACTGCTGCCGAAACTGTAAGGAGTGCAAAAAAAAGGATTTTCCGCACAGGAGCGGGAAGGTAATAAAACGATTCATAGAGAGCACATACCGCTGTAAGCCCGACATAAAAAGCACATGCAGCACAGAACGCTTCAGCCGCTCCAGCCATAATATACCGCCGGGACACAGCCTTCAGGCGTGTGGTAATAGTATTATATGAATTATCGGACATATGCTCCATTACAGCGGACCGCTCACTGGCTGAGTGCCCAGACAATAAGATTCGTTCCCATTTTCAACGCGGAAAGCCTGACCGGCTCAGGATCGTTATGGACCGACGGATCTTCCCATCCGTCGCCGAGGTCTGATTCATACGAATAAAAAACGACCATCCGCCCTTCATGGAAAATTCCGAATGCCTGTGCAGGTTTGCCGTCATGTTCATGTATCTTGGGAATACCTTCCGGAAAAGAGAACAATGCGTTGAAAACAGGGTGATTTTTTGGAAGAAGCACCAGTTCTTTGTCAGGAAAAACCTTTTTTATTTCCCGTCTGAAGCTTTTATCCATGCCATAATTGTCATCAGCGATCAGGAATCCTCCGGAAGTGAGGTATCTCCTGAGAGATGCAGTTTCCGACTGGGTAAACGATATGTTCCCATGCCCATTCATGTAGACGATGGGGTAATCAAAAAGTTCCTCATCCCCTACAGCGACTGCCGTTTCCGTACCGGTAACCGGAATGGATGCGTTTTCCTGAACGAATTTCATGAGATTGGGGAGAGAAGACGGATTCGAGTACCAGTCCCCTCCTCCCCCGTATTTAAGCCGGGCAATGGTCAGCGGCTCGCGGGCATGTGTATCGGATACCATTGCACCGGCAAACACAATGAGACATACCGCGGCTGTACAGTTTCTCACAAAATTCATGTCACTTGCCCATTCCCACTCGCTGAGCTGTCTGGAAAACTTTACCCTCGGTCTTTATGGAAGGTGCGATGATAATCTGGGCAAGCTGCATCTCGCGAATATTACTCGCGCCGAGAGAACCCATTGAAGTCCGCAGAGCACCCATCAGATTCTGGCTGCCGTCATCGAGCTCGGCAGGCCCGAACAGTATCTGCTCGAGGGTACCGGTAACTCCAACTCTTATACGGGTTCCGCGGGGCAGATTCTCGTGCGATGTCGCCATACCCCAGTGGTACCCTCTGCCGGGGGCTTCCTTGGCGCGGGCAAAGGACGATCCAATCATCACGGCATCGGCGCCGCTCGCAAAAGCCTTGCAGATGTCACCTCCCGAGCTCATACCGCCATCGGTGATAATGGGTACGTATCTGCCGGATTTCTTAAGCCAGAAATCACGGGCGGACGCACAGTCAGCGGTAGCGGTCACCTGGGGCATTCCGATACCGAGAACTCCCCGTGTCGTGCATGCAGCTCCCGGACCGATGCCGACGAGGAGAGCGGAAATCCCCGTTTCCATAAGTTCGAGGCTCGCAGTGTAACTCACTGTATTTCCAGCGATAACAGGCACTTTCATCTTTTTGCACAAACGCTCGAAATTAAGCGGTTCATATTCTTTTGAAATATGACGAACTGTGGTGACAGTCGACTGTACGACGAAAATATCCACGCCCGCGCTCTGGGCAATGTCGCCATACCGCTGTGCTTTCTGGGGAATCGAAGAAACAATCGCACGCACACCTGCGTTCTTGATTTCGGCAATACGTTTTTCGATCAACTCCTCTTTTACCGGAACCTTGTAGATTCCCTGCACGAGTTTTGTCGCTTCTTCGGGCGTGGAGTTCGCAATCGCATCGAGAATTTCCGATGGGTTTTCGTAACGTGTCTGGACACCCTCGAGATTAAGCACCGCAAGTCCGCCGAATTTTCCCATTTCGATGGCAAACCGTGTATCGACAACCCCGTCCATAGCCGCAGCCAGGATCGGAACATCGATTTTAATACCTTCAAGCATCCAGGAGACATCGACTTCATTGGGGTTGAAGGTAACATCACCCGGAACGAGGGCGATCTCGTCAAAACCGTAACACCGTCGGGCTTTACGTCCTCTGCTGATATACTCGCTCATACATGACCTCCGGAAGAAAGTTTATTCGAAAATGAATTGAATTGTGTCCGTTTTCCAGCGTGAAACAACCTTAATCGTATCCGGATAAGCAACAACCTGTTCGGCGGCCCGAAACGGCGAAACCATCCCGCGAAACACCGTACTGTCGCCGTCATCACGGTATGCGTATGCTATATATCGTCCCGGAAGCACCCCTCCGGACGCCCATTCGACCGGTCCTCTGATCCCGATTTCACTGACTGTACCGGTTTCGATATGTTTCCATGCTATACGGTACAGAGAGCCGTCGCCGCCCGCAGGATCGACAACCGACCCGATCATGAATCCAAGTGTATCGGAGGGAACAACCCTGAAACGTATATCTCCGGCCGTGTCCGCAAACGTGTTCCCGGATATACCCTTCAGGTTTTCTTTCTCAAGCGATATAAGATAATTATAGCCTTCTTTCCATCCGTTCGGCGGCGTAATTTCCATCTCATTCGGGGCAGAACGCCTGACAGCCAGATCCTCTCCCGATTCATCAGCCAGAGCAAAACTGGTATCCGAATCGGCGGAAATGGCAAGGATGCGATTAAAAACAAGCCTCAACGGCCCGCTGCCGGCTGTAAGAATCTTCGGCCCCCAATCAGCAATTTCAAGCGCGGTAGTATCGGGACGGTCGGTGCCGGCGAAATCGGGTTTGAAGCCGAGCGGGGCAACACCATTCCCGTCACGGTCGAAAACCTCGAGGGTGCTGACGGCATACCGTTTCCCGTTTTCCTGCGCCGCTGTCGCGACCGAAACAGTCTGTGGATTTTTCACATCGACAAAGAAGCCGTCGATTTCAAGCCCATCGAACGCCAGCTGCATACCGGCGGATACAACGGCGCGATCAAAGAATACCTCGACCCGCCTCGAATCGGATGCCCTCACCGATCTGAGCTGAACACCGGTGGTGTCCTTCGACGATACCATGATCATGGGCGCCCGCACGGAATCCTTTTCAGCAAGCTCGACATCATGGGGAGCTATGCCCACCATATCGGAACCTTCCGAATAAAATCCGTTTCCGTCCTTGTCGCCAATCGCGAAAATGCGGTAAAGTCCGTGTGACAGTCCGGTGATTTCAAAGCTTCCATCGTTGCCGCTCTGGGTAAAATAATCGGGTACATCACTGCGCGGATCGGGTGACTTACCTGCATCGGATAGCCTGTATGCCACGATATCGACTCCGGAAATCTTCTCAGGTTCCTTTGAGAAGTATCCGTATGGTATTATTCTGCCCGTGATTTTTCCGTTCTCGATGGTTGCGCCGGTCGAAAACGTGAGCGTAACGGTGTCGTCAAGCGGATTACGCCTCAGGTCGCTCGCCTTGGCTCCTATCGAGACAACATAGGTCGTGTTCATTTTAAAGGGTTCGTGGAATCGCACTTCCAGAGCCCTGCTGCCCGAATGCCACAAAAATTCCGGCCACGAAGAAGGAATGGGAACAACGAAAAAATTATCTTCAACGCTTTTGGAATCCATGGGTTCCGAAAACTCGAACAGGATCCGTTCCCCGGCAGAAACATTGATCGACATGTTGGCAGGCGATGAACCGATCAGTTCAGGCGGTATTTTATCTTCCGGACCCCCGGGCGGCAGTCCCTGTTTGGCGCATGAAAACCCTATAAAAACAAATAAGGCAATTACCGCAAGGGGGAATCGCCCATTACCACGAGGACAAAATACCACGATGTTCACTCCCTCTCACGTGACGCCCCGAGAAGGGTATAGAGAATCGCTTTCTGGATATGGAGGCGGTTTTCAGCCTCATCGAATGCGATGCTGACATCGCTGTCGAGAACTTCCGAGGTAATCTCTTCTTCCCGGTGAGCAGGAAGGCAGTGGGAAACGAGGCACTTTTCCCCCGCAGCGGAAACGAGCTTACCGTTGACCTGAAAGTTTTTAAAGTCCCGGGCGCGTTTTTCCGATTCATCTTCCTGCCCCATACTGGCCCAGACATCGGTGTATATGAGATCGGCACCTTTCACCGCCGCAAAAGGATCATGGTCTGTCGTACAGGTCGTCCCCATTTCGCCGGCAGAGCGCATGGCCCGGGTTTCAATTTCTTTCAGCGGTTCATACCCGCCCGGGCAGCACATGGTAAAATCCATCCCGGCAAGAGGAGCCAGAAGCATCAGGCTGTGTGCAACATTGTTCCCGTCACCCACAAAAACAAGCTTCTTTCCACAGAGATCACCAAGATGCTCTTTCAGAGTCATGAAACAGGCAAGCGCCTGGCAGGGATGCTCGAGGTCGGTCAGGGCGTTGATGACGGGTATGGTCGACGCTTCAGCAAGCTCGGAGACGATATCGTGACCGAACGTCCGCATGATGACGCCATCCACCCACCGTGAAAGATTCCGTGCGGCATCGGATATGGTTTCGCGCTTGCCGAGTGATATTTCATTGCCCCGCATATAGATGCTGTTACCGCCGAACTGACGCATGGCCACCTCGAACGTTACCCGCGTCCTGAGAGAAGGCTTGTCAAAAATGAGAACAACCGTTCTGTTCCTGAGCACATCCTGAAAGGATGCCATATCTCCCTTGATCGTAAGCGCCGTTGCGACCAGAAACTCGTAATCCGCCTTTGTCAAATCACCGATACTGAGAAGATCTTTTTTCATGATACCCTCTATGTTACAGCATATGCCTGAGATTTTCCCTGGTATTTTCATTTATTCAGCAAACGCTGATATTATTTATCACTCATTCTATGGGGAGCCGAAATAAATCCGGCATAACAGCCTTCCCGAAACACGCCCCACTCACCATGAACTATAAACCACAAACCATGTTAAAGGATATACCTGCTCAAATCCTCATCGCTTATTATTTCATCGAGCTCGGAGCGAACCATTTCCTTGGTTATGCGGGTCTTTTTGACCTTGCCTTCCTCAGCGGGGGTTTCAAACAGTATATTTTCGAGAAGTGTGCTCATGATCGTGTGAAGCCTCCGGGCGCCGATATTTTCCGTTTTTTTGTTGACCTTGTCGGCGGAGGAGGCAATCTCCCGAAGCGCGCCGTCCGTAAATGTCAAGGTGATCCCATCGGCATTGAGCAACGCCTGATACTGTTTGATGAGTGCATTCCGCGGCTCGGTAAGAATGCGGTAAAATTCTTCCTCTCCGAGACTGTCAAGCTCGACCCGAATGGGGAACCGTCCCTGAAGCTCGGGAATAAGATCGGAAGGCTTGCTCGAATGAAAGGCTCCGGCTGCTATGAACAGGACATGATCGGTCTTTACCATCCCGTATTTCGTCATCACGGTCGATCCTTCAACTATCGGGAGTATATCGCGCTGAACACCTTCACGGGATACATCGATGGTTTCATGCACCGATTCGCCCGCGATTTTATCGATTTCATCGACAAACACAATCCCGGACTCCTCGACCATCTGGAGCGCTTCCTTGATCACATTATCCATGTCGATGAGTTTACGGCTCTCTTCCTGCTGGAAAATGGTACGCGCCTCGTTGATGGTAACCTTCCGTTTTTTGGAACGGCCGGACATGACACCGCCGAATATCTCCTGAATATTGATTCCCATTTCCTCCATGCCCTGCGGTGTAAAAATCTCGATCATCGGCGACCGTTCGACCGGTACATCGATCTCGATCATCCGGTCTTCCAGATGTCCGCTTAAAAGCTGTTCCTGGAGTTTGCCGCGGGTTTTCCCGCGCCGTTCGTCACGGACTTCACTTTCGCCTGACTCGATGGCTTTTGTCCCGGCAGCCGGAAGAAGAAAATCGAGAATCCGGTCATCCGCAAGTTTTACCGCCGTTTCCTGAACCTCTTTGTTGCACCGCTCTTTGACCATGTTGACCGCAAGGTCCGCAAGATCGCGGACGATGGATTCGACATCACGGCCCACATAACCAACTTCGGTGAACTTGGACGCCTCAACCTTGATGAAGGGAGCATCGGCAAGACTCGCCAGACGGCGGGCGATTTCGGTTTTTCCTACACCGGTCGGGCCGATCATGATGATATTGTTGGGCATGATCTCCTCACGAATATCTTCAGGGACCATGCGCCGCCTCCAGCGGTTTCTGAGGGCAATCGCCACCGATTTTTTCGCTTTTTCCTGGCCGATGATATATTTATCGAGCTCCTGAACGATTTCACGCGGTGTCAGGTGTTTTTGACGATCGGTCATATCAGAGCTCCATCACGGTTATACGGTTATTGGTGTAAATACAGATATCAGCGGCAATGGAAAGCGACTTTTCAACGATCTTTGCAGCCGAAAGACGGGTTCCATCAATGTAAGCGCGGGCAGCCGCGAGCGCATACGGAGAACCTGAGCCGATGGTGACGACATCGTCGTCGGGCTCGATGACATCTCCTTCACCCGATATGATGAAGGAGTGTTTCTTGTCCATGATCACGAGCATTGCTTCGAGACGTCTGAGCATCTTGTCGGTACGCCATTCCTTGGCAAGCTCCACGACAGCCTTGGGCATATTCCCGGAATATTCTTCCAGCTTGCCCTCGAATTTTTCAAACAGTGCAAATGCATCGGCCGTCGCTCCCGCAAAACCCGCGAGAATGGAATCATTATAGAGGCGCCTGATCTTCACCGCCGAGCTTTTAACAACCGTATCGCCGTATGTCACCTGCCCGTCTCCGCCCAGCGCCACTTTACCATTCCGTCTCACTCCGAGAATCGTTGTTGCATGCATGCGTTGATCGTGCACAGCTTTTACTCCGTATAATAGTTTTAACTTGATTCCGTTCAATTCCGCCGGTGTTCAAAACTTCCGGTCTCCGCACCAGAAAAACTCCTGATTCAGGCCCGTGGATGCGCCTGACGGTATGCCTTTATAAGCCTGTCCATGGTGACATGGGTGTAAATCTGGGTTGTGGAAAGCGACGTATGTCCCAGAAGTTCCTGAACCGCTCTCAGATCGGCGCCGTGATCGAGCATATGGGTGGCAAACGAGTGCCGCAGTACATGGGGGCTTAGATGCTCCTTTTCGGAAACCATCCTGAGATGTTTTGTCACAGCCAGTTGAATGCTGCGCTGTCCCAGGCGTTTACCCTTTGTGTTCACGAACAGCGCCGTCTCACCCGAAGATCCGCACCTGACAAGCTCTTTTTCACGGAACGGCAGATAGTCTCTCACCGCTTCCACTGCCTTACGGCCAATGGGAACGATACGTTGTTTTCTGCCTTTACCCAGAACACGGAAAACACCGTCGAAGTAATCGATACTGTCTACATTAAGTCCATGAAGCTCGGAAAGCCGTATGCCCGTACCGTAGAATACCTCGAGGATAGCCCGGTTACGGAACGAAATCATATCCTGTCCGACCGGTATCGACATGGTATGCATAACTTCCGTCTCGCTCAGAAAAACAGGTTCCTTTTTTTCGATCTTCGGGGTTTTGATCTCTCCGGCGGGACTTTTTTCAAACACACTCTCATTGACGAGATATTTACCGAAAGATTTGAGCGAAGCCAGTTTACGACCGATACTTTTCCGGGAAAGGCCGGCCTGCGACAGCGCATATAGATAATCACGAATGTTCTGTCGAGAAAACTGATCGAGACTCACCGGTACATCACCTGCCCTGGTCTGCAGAAATCCCATAAACTGTCGGATATCGCGCTCATAGGCCTCAACGGTATGCCCGGAGTAATTTTTCTGGACCATGATATACTTGAGAAACAGCTCAAGATATGTTTCCATCACGTCAACTCGAGGTCGTTTTTATTAAATGTACCTTTACAGGACGGGCATGAATAGGACTCGCCATTTTTTGATTCGACCAGTGTGGGACTTTCACATGCCGGGCACGAGATGCTGACCGGTTTCGTCCAGCTCGCATATTTACACTTCGGATATCGGTTACAGCCATAAAATATCCGCCCCTTCTTGGACCGTTTCTCGACAATCTCACCGTCACACCCTTTCTCAGGACATTTAACACCGAGCGTGAACGGCTTTATATTTTTGCACTTCGGATAATTGGAGCACGCAATAAACCGACCGAATTTTCCGTTCCGTACTTCCATGGGTGCGCCGCATTTCTCGCATCGTTCATCGAGTTTTACAGGCGCATCCTGTTCGAGCGGCTTCGTATTCTTGCATTTCGGAAACGCGGAACATGCCATGAATTTCCCGTTACGGCCCCAGCGGATAACCATCGGAGATCCGCATTTGTCGCATACCTCATCCGTTTCCTCTATCATGCCTTTTTTTAATTCTTTTGTCTGTTTTTCTATGTTTCCGAGCGATTCGATAAACGGTCCGTAAAAATCGTTCACGACAGACAGCCACTCGTATTCACCCGATTCGATTTTATCGAGCTCCTCTTCCATATTGGCGGTGAAGTCAACGGAGAAAATGTTCGGAAAACCGTTCACAAGAAGGCCGGAAACCTTTCTGCCGAGTTCGGTGGATAACAGTTTTCCTTTCTCACGGATGACATAGTCTCGCTGGAGGATGGTGTTGATTATCTGTGCGTAGGTGGACGGCCTGCCGATACCTTCCGATTCAAGCTGCCGTACGAGCGTCGCCTCGTTATAGTGAGCGGGCGGCTTGGTAAAACGCTGATCCGAAGAGATATCTTTAAGGATCAGTTCATCCCCGGTCTTGAGGTTCACGGGAAGATCGGATGATGGTTTTTCTTCGTCATCCTGGCTTACATCCTTGTAAACCATGAGGAAACCGTTGTAATCAACATGCGTTGCACTCGACCGCAGCTCATATTCGCCCGCTTTGATGTCCACGGTGACCACAGTAAGCTCAGCCGGTTTCATCTGGGAAGCAACAAACCGGTTCCAGATGAGCGTATAGAGTTTCAGCTGTTCGGCGGTCATGAAGGATTTCACCCGTTCGGGCGTTCTCTCCATGGATGCGGGCCTGACAGCCTCATGGGCATCCTGTGCGCCCTTCTTTTTCTGGTAAAAATTGGGTTTTGCGGGAAGATGATCGGTTCCCCACTTACTCCCGATATATTCACGGACTTCATCAAGAGCCTCGGGAGCGATTCTGGTCGAATCGGTTCTCATATAGGTTATCAGACCTGCATAACCATCATCAAGTTCCACACCCTCATACAGAGTCTGTGCGATGCGCATGGTTCTTGAAACGGTAAAACCGAGCCTCCGTGAGGCTTCCTGCTGGAGTGTACTCGTAATGAAAGGCGGGAAAGGCTGACGTTTCGTTTTCCTGCTTGTGACATCGGCAACCGCAAATGACGATGATCTGAGATCACGGACGACCGAAGCAGAATCTTCGGAATTTCCGATTTTTATCAGTTTACCGTTCTTCTTGATAAGCTTTGCTTCGAATGACTCATGCTGTTTCGTATCGAGCAGGGCTTTTATTTCCCAGAATTCCTCGGGGGTGAATGCCTCGATTTCCATATCGCGCTCAACCACAAGCCTGAGAGCCACCGACTGTACACGGCCTGCGGAAAGACCGGAATACATCGTTTTCCAGAGTATCGGGCTGACCTTGTATCCCACGAGCCTGTCGAGCACACGCCGGGCCTGCTGGGCGTTTACCTTGTTCAGGTCCAGTTCCCCTTTTTCACTGATCGCTTTCAGAACGGCGTTCTTGGTGATCTGATTGATGAGCACACGGAATGAGGGCTGGTTTTCTTTCAGAATGCGACCGGCGACATGCCAGGCAATCGCCTCACCCTCACGGTCGGGGTCGGTAGCAAGAAATACGGTATCAGCCTGGTCGGCGGCTTTTTTGAGATCGGAAAGAATTTTCGCTTTCCCCTTTATCACACTGTACAGGGGCAAAAAACCGTTCTCTATGTC
>JAJFUH010000182.1 GCA_021372535.1 bacterium | reverse complement strand
CCGAAAAACGCTTGTGACCGCGGGGCTTTTCAATGGGGTTGAAAAATCGGAAATTCCGAAAGGTGTTATGCTGTTCATAATCAATTCATTACAATGAAATTGTCATTGTGGATTTTTGGGGGAGCCAAGTGAATTTGTTATCTGAAACCCCACATTTTTAAGAACACTTTTTTAGATGTTACTTCCTTTGCGTGCCCAAAGGAAGTAACCAAGGAAAGGGCACCCCGTGAAAAGCCTGTTTCCACGGGCTTTTCAATGGGGTTGAAAAATCGGAAATTCCGAAAGGTGTTATGCTGTTCATAATCAATTCATTACAATTAAGAATGGATTATGGGGGGGGCAACAGTATGTAAACATGTCCCCGAATCATTAATCGGGGATAGGCACTTAGTGCCGATCCATGACAACCAAAATTCAGACATGTAGATTTTTTCACCACGCTTTCAATTCCGTGCGTCTTTTCAGCCGGATTACGGTATAAATATCTGCTGCAACGTTGCAGCAATCGACAGCCCCCTCCTTTTTTCAATTTACAGCTTGCTCTTGTCGATAAACAGCTCAGTCCGCTGGAGAACATACCCCGTATGCCCCATGCTCATGCACCTGTCCATGAGCTCGCGGGATATTTTCTCGGTCCACTGGTGCCCCTTGATGATGGGGAACGAGGGAATGCCGGTCGTATTCAACATGGCGGTCCGCTCCATCTCGTGTGTCCAAAGGGCGAGCGTTCCCTCCTTGTTGAAGTACCTGTAGAATTCCTCATCGGAATGCACCGATGGGTCGATCCCGATATGGAAATCGGCGATGCTTTTCCGCTGAATGGGCAGCTCGTCCCATCCGAAGAACTTCAGCACTGCGGTGATCGCGGTTTCTTCGTCCAGCCCTGGAATCCATGAGACAAGGAGATTCGCCCATGACGCCACAGCGCTGATGTGCTGGTAATCGAGCCATGCGAGAGGCATGAGACCATCGGATGCGCCATGCACGAGGTCCGCATAGTTATGGCCGACATAGAGCGACAGAGTCGGGTTGTGGGTGTCGGATATGAACTGTGCCCGGTCGCCCGTCGCCTGGTGGATCGAATTGCGGATTCCTCTCATTCTCATGCCGACTGCACCGGCGCGGAAGTTCATCCAGTCCACGACCGCGCTGTCCTCGCCGAGGAGCTGGAGAAAATCGGTGAATGTGAAGCCCGTCTTCGCCGCCTGACGGATTTTTGCGCTGTCCATTGATTTCAGATTCCTGCGGAGATTACGGCTGGCTTTCTCCATGGATTCGAAATCATATCCCATGTCGTATGCGAGCTTTCTGCAGTCGGGACATGCGCAGCCGAAGAGGTTGTTGAAGAACGACGGATTCGCATACCGGTAGTGGGTGACATAGACCGCATCGACATCGTAGGTCCGGGCGCCGTAGGTGTAGGCTGTCAGGTCCCAGTCCGCCACCTCGGGCTTGTTGAAGCATACGGTGATGAGCTGCCGGCAGAGCGAATAGGGTGTCGGCGGAAGCTCCGAGAAGGGAACACCCTCGAATGTTTCCGCGCAGACAGGACGGTACTGCTGGCCGTAATGGTGGCCGGTGTAATAGAGCCAGAAATCCATCCCGCGGCGGTGCACCTCATCGATTGTTTTTACGAGCTCCGAGTCGTCGTCGTCCTTGGCCGGGGTTGTGCCCATCCAGCCCTTATCCCTGAGCGGATTCATCGCCTTGAGCCAGTCGGGCATTTTGATACCCGTATAGCAGATGATGGCGTTGACACCGAGACGTTCCTGGAGGGCGTCCATATATTTCGGTTCTTCGAGAACCTCTTTGGTGCTCGCATAACAGCCCACGAGTTTTTTACCTTTGACCCCGGTTACAAACGGTCGTTTGGAAGCACTGGCAGCCTGCTGTGCAGTGGCATTCCGGGCGATAATGCCCGATGAGATTCCCAGCGCCGCCGCAGTAGCGGTTTTCAGAAATGAACGCCGTGTGGAGTCTTCATGAGCGTGGAACATAATTTTCTCCTTTGAGCTTGAATACAATTGTTCGTTGGTTTATACACATGATAATGTCAAACGGCACGACGAACAAGAGAAAGAACACACATATAAAAATATTTCAGCGGCATTCTTTCAATCAAAAGTTTGGATTTTGAAAAAAGAATAAATTACAACAAGTTATATTCTTAGGCTTCAAACCGATCAAAAATATTTTTGTAATTTTTTGTAAAAAACTGAAAAAAAAGGGAACCATTTGAGGTTATATGCATGTATACTAAAAGACACAGGGCGCGAGTAGTTTAAGCGAATACAATAATGTTATGGAATGGAATGAAATGCCATTGATCTTAAGTGAGGTGATTTTTTATGGAAAGAAACTTTGACGATCTCTATGAAATTCTTGACGATATGAATGCCCGGATTGAAGAAATTGTCAATGAGCATAACGATCCTGAGATTATTGATATGATTATTTCGAGGCTCCAGCAGAAAGCGCAGGAATTCATCTATGATTTTCAGGTGGAAATCGAAAAGCTCGAAACGATGAATGTTGAGTTATAACGAAAAGAATTTCAGGTGTTTTGCACGTATTTCAGAATTCCCGGTTTTTAATGAAACCGGGATTTTTTTGTCCGTTCCATTTTCTGGATTCAGAACAGAAAACAACGACCGGAAATTGTATTGGCAAAGCGTATGAAAATGTTGTATATCTATAAAGGTAAAAGATAGCTGCTTTTACGAAACTTCCGAGGTTTTTTGAACAACATTTCAGGACTGGAATGACACATTGAGAATTATAAAACCACAAAAACCCACACTGTTTTGCAGAATCATTTTTGTTTTTTTGTACGTTCTGTCTGCGCTTATGTATCTCTTGTGGCCGGGCATATCGTGCGCTCTGACGGAAACCCATCCTTTTATCATATATACGAACGATGACATCGGTGTGATTCAGGAGCGGCTGTCACGGGAGCCGTATGCATCGTGGTTTGCCGAGCTCGTGAAGGAAGCGGACGCGATTCTCCTGAAAAATGTCTCGTGGGACAAGGCCGATGTGCCCAAAGTCACCCAGAGTTATTACGCCAAAATGCTCGCGTTCGCATATGCGTTCGGCGACACTGCCGCACAGAACCATGCCGCATACGGCCGTGAGGCGGCGCGGTGCCTGTTCTACATTCCGGGAGGCGGCTATACCGGCTGGTTTTCGAGCGATCTCGATGTGTCGGAGACTGCGATGTTCTGGTGCGAAGCGTACGACATTCTCAAGGGAGCCGGGTATGATTTCACCCTTCTGGGCGTACCGGATATGGAGACCACGATCCGTGGAAAGCTATCGTCGCTCAGGGATTACATGGCCCGCGACTGGAACGAGGAATTCTTTTCTCCGTGCATCGGCCGTGACTTTCTGTCGGTCGCCTATATCAGCTCCGGCCGTTCGGACAACCATCATGTAAAGCTCTACAGCGCCCTTGCCGCTCTCGCGCTCGTCATCTATGACGAATCCGGGTCGGAGGCCGATTTCTCGCGCGCACGGAGCAGGCTCTCTTCCATTCTCGACACCATGACCATAACGGGCGATAACGGCGAACCTGCGGGCGGATGGGCCGAAGGTCCCAATTACTACCTCTACAGCCTCCGTCAGTTATACCCGGCTATGACCGCGCTGAATAACAGGGGGATTCTCGATTTTTCGACAAATAAGGAGCTCGCGAATACACACCTCTGGTTGTCACGGACAGTCATGCCTGATGGATACAGTCCCCCGTATGACGATAACGAGGCTGTCCGCTTCGACCTGTCGGGACTCCTGTATTACTGGTGCGGAAATGACTCCGAAAAGGATATGCTCCGCTGGATGTGGGAAAAAACCGGCAGGAGGGTTGTCAGGGAGGCCCTTCCCGAATACATATCGCAGTTCGACGATGTCCCGCCCGCTCATCCGGGACCATCGCAACTGGGGCTGAATCCGACGGATTTTTACCCTGAGAGCGGATTCGCCCGGTTTCGTAATTCGTGGGATAACGACGCCGTATACCTCCTCTTCCTAACCGAGCACGGCGAGGCCAATGTCAACGGTCAGGCGCATGAACATCCCGACCCGAACACGTTCATCCTCCATGCGTACGGCGAGATGCTCATGCTCGACAGCGGGTACGGCGGCTATGCGGAACATGACAAGACGAGATTCCCCGTCAACCATAATCTTATCCTCGTGGACGGCGAGGGTCCCGAAGAGGTGACCGGCAGCGATTCGAGGACCTTCTGGGACGGGAATGCATACCTCACGGAGTGGTTTTCCTCGGCAGCCGTCGATTATGCGCTGTCGAAAACCCGCTACCGTGAAACTGATTTGTACCGGTCGGTTCTCTTTCCCGGGCACCGGTACTTTATCATCTGTGACAGGGTTTCGGGCGCTGCGGACAAGAAGTATACCCTCCTTTTCCACGGCAACGGCGGCGGGACATCCGGCGGAACGTTTTCACAGACCGGCAGCGGCGGCATGTGGGAGCGCGAACAGGCTGTCTGCCGGACCTTTACCACCGGCTCGTCCGATCTGACCTTTGAAACGGAGGATATGATGCACGCCGTATACGCGCGGACTCCCATGCTGACCCATACGGTGCTCAAGGTCAGCCAGACGGGATCGGACGAACGTTTTCTGACAGTCATCTGCCCCGAACGTACCGGCGGCTCTCCGCCCGATATGTCTATCGCTGATGTGGCGAACGGGAGCGGAGTCCGTGTGGCTCGGGCCGATACGGTCGATTATGCGTTCGCGTCGTCCGCCGACTCGGTTGCAACCCTCCGCACCGGTAACGGCACCTATGCGACCGACAGCGGGTGGGCGTATGTGAGCGAATCGCCGGGGAAAACGCCTCTCAGCCTCTTTTTCGCCGGAGGAACGTCCATGAGCGCGGGAAGCGATACTCTCGCCGCGGCGTCTTCGACGGTCACCATGAGCCTCGATTACAGCGATTCAACCCGTGTGAGCGGATATATTCTGACCGCGGGCGAAACCGATGTGGAAGTGTATGCCCCGCGATCCTCGAAAATCCTGTTCGGCGGCGCGGAAATCCCGTTCGGCGTACATTCGGACAGGGTGAAATTTACCGTTTCCGGCAAAGGGGATCTCCTCATCGAACAGACGGGGAACGGGTATGCGCTCGATCCACCGTATAATGTCCTCGTTACGGATAACGGGAACGATCAGGGCCACAGAATCAGAATAACGTGGTCGCTCTCGCCTTCCGAGGAACAGGGCGCTGTCGAGTGGTACAGGATTTACCGCTCGCAGACATCGTCGCCGACCGATGCCGTGCCCATAACAAGCTTTTCCGATCCCGATTCGCTGAGCGCATGGGAACAACATCATACGGTGCTGGTCGATTCGGTGAGCGCAGGAAGGACGGAATACATCGACAGCTCGGTGCCGCTCAACGAGGTTTCGTACTACTACTGGCTCCAGGCTGCGGGGCACGGCGCCGAAAGCGGGAAAGTCGCGGCGGATACGGTCACCGGCGTCGAGGAAAAACCCGCCGGATTCATGGTGCGTGAACCATTTCCCAATCCGTTCAACGCCTCGACCATGCTGGAATACTACCTGCCCGAAAGCTGCCATGTCACCCTCGCGATCCATGATATTCTCGGCATGGTTGTCGCCATGCCCGAGGACAGTTTCCTTTCCGCCGGACTCCACAGAACTCTCTGGAACGGTACTGACGATAAGGGCCGTCAGGCAGCGAGCGGCATCTATATCTACCGGTTTGTGACGCCCTCGTTTACCGCCAGCGGGAAAATGCTCCTCCTGAGATAATTACTCCGCCGGTCTGACTTGTTATAAAAGATTTTAATGAACAGGATAACGGCCAGCTATAGATAACCGGAAAATTCAATCCTGTTCATCCCCATGCAATGGCATAAGCTCCGATAATCGCGCTATAGATAACCGGAAAATTCAATCCTGTTCATCCTGTAAATCATGTCAAAATAAATAATCCTGTTGATATTCGTATCTTCATGAATTAGTTTTTCCCTGATATTTGTTGTTCAATGCCTGAAATATATTCAGCAAGTCGGCTTGATTGTATTCATGTCACTCTTAATCCGCTTCATGCATGGACCGGAATCCTGTAATTTGTATCTTCATGGCGGAGAAAACCGATAATGGGTGAGTTGTGGCCGTTTAACGAGCTTGACAGAGCTGTAGCCGGAGAGATTTCCTCCTTTCTCCCCGACCGGATTTTCGACAGCCATGCTCATCTCTGGCGTGTCGCCGACTGGGAGGCTCCGAAACCGAATATTTTTACGGACGGCCCCGACGAGGTCACCATCGATGTGTGGCGTGCGTGTATCGGGAGGCAGGTCGGCGAATCGAGGCTTGTCGGCGGCCTTTTCATCGCGGTACCGATGTGCGCGATCGATCCCGCGAACGGGTTTCTGGCGGATCAGCTCGAAAACGAGCCGGGCAGCAGGGGCCTGATTTGCGTTTCGCCCGGTTATCCGAAAGAAAAGGCGATTTCACTGCTCCAACATCCGGCCATCGCCGGTTTCAAGCCCTATCATACGTTCAGCGCGGAAGTCCCGACATTTCAGTCGTCGATAGCGGGTTATCTCCCCGAATGGGTCTGGGAGCTCGCGGACGAGCGAGGCCTCGTCATCACCCTTCACCTCGTCAGGGATCGGGCGCTCGCTGATTCCGGAAACCAGCGTGAAATCCGTGAGATGTGCAGAAAGTATCCCCGCGCCAGACTGATTCTCGCCCATGCCGCCCGCGGATTTCATGCACCGAATACGGTCGAGGGAATATCCTCGCTCAGGGGGATCGAAAACGTATGGTTCGACACCTCCGCGGTGTGCGAATCTTCGGCGCTCGCAGCGATACTCGATGAATTCGGCCCGCGCAGGCTGCTCTGGGGCAGCGATTTCTGCGTGTCCGAGATGCGGGGCAGGTGTGTGACCGCCGGCGACGGTTTCGTATGGCTGTCCGATGAGACGATTTCCTGGGACGGATTATCGCCTGCCTGTCATCCGACGCTCGTGGGGCTCGAATCGCTTCGGGCGCTCAGGGAAGCCGCCGACATCTGCTGTCTCGATGACGGGGACATCCGCGACATCTTCTGCGACAACGCGCTCCGTCTTCTCGGTATCACGGAGGAATCGGGAACGGTCACCCGCGATCTCTACGACCATGCAAAACGGGTTATCCCCGGCGGTACGCAGCTCCTCAGCAAGCGGCCCGAAATGATGGCTCCCGAACTGTGGCCCGCCTATTACCGCGAAGCGCGGGGATGCGAAGTGTGGGACCTCGACGGCCGTCACTACTGGGATCTGTCGACGAACGGAATCGGCTCGTGCCTGCTCGGATACCGTCACCCGGCGGTTACCCGCGCGGTTCAGCGACGGATTCGCTACGGTTCGATGAGCACGCTCAATCCGCCCGAAGAGGTCGGGCTGGCCGATCTTCTCTGCGGGCTTCATCCCTGGGCCGGACGGGTACGGTTTGCCCGAACGGGGGGCGAGAGCATGGCGGTCGCGGTTCGTATCGCCCGGGCGACCACCGACCGCTCGATAATTGCCGTATGCGGCTATTCGGGATGGCACGACTGGTATCTGGCGGCAAATCTCGGTGAGGACGATTCCCTCAGGGGACATCTCCTGCCCGGTCTTGAACCGCTCGGAGTGCCCCGCGAACTCCGCGGTACAACGGTGACATTCCGCTACAACAGCCGTGAGGAATTTCAGAATGTCATCGACCGTCATGGCGACCGTCTTGCCGCGGTGGTCATGGAGCCCGCGCGCTACAACGATCCCGGCCCCGGATTTCTCGAACATGTCCGCGATGAAACACACCGGAACGGCGCGCTGCTCGTGTTCGACGAGATCACCATCGGCTGGCGTCTCACCTGCGGGGGCGCACACCTGAAATTCGGCGTCGTTCCCGATATTGCGGTGTTTGCGAAAGCCCTCGGCAACGGTCATCCTGTCGCCGCGATCATCGGAACGCCGGAAGCCATGGAGGGGGCACATTCCTCCTTTATCAGCAGCACCT